>DAIRVB010000262.1:0-6491 GCA_036803065.1 Streptosporangiaceae bacterium | reverse complement strand
CGGACTGGACGCTGCGCCAGCTGACCACGCACGTCGGGCGGGCCCACCGGTGGGCGGGCGAGATCGTGGCCACCCGGTCGGCGGAGTTCATCCCCTTCCGGGCGGTGCCCGACGGCAGGCTGCCGGATGATCCTGGCCGGCATGTCGGGTGGCTGCGGGACGGCGCGGCCCGGCTCGTCGACGCCGTCCATGCGGCGGGCGCCGATCTCGTCTGGACCTTCACCCGGCTGCGGCCAGCTAGCTTCTGGGCTCGCCGGATGGCGCACGAGACCGCCGTGCACCGGGCCGACGCCGAGATCGCCGCGGGCCGCGCACCGGTCATCGACGCCGGCATTGCCGCGGACGGGATCGACGAGTGGCTCGAGGACCAGCCAGGCGACGACAGCCCGGACGGCCGCCTCGGCGCCCTGGCGGACGGCCAGGTACTGCACTTCCACGCCACCGAGGAGGGCCTCGGCGGGGCTGGTGAGTGGCTGGTCCGGCGCACTGGCGACCGCATCGCGGTGCAGCACGGTCACGGCAAGGGCGACGCCGCTGTCCGTGGGCCGGCGTCAGCGCTGTTGCTGGTCCTGGTCCGGCGGCTGCCCCTGGATGACGCCCCGGTCCAGATCATCGGTGACCGCGCGGTGCTGGAGCGCTGGCTGGCGGCCACGCCGTTCTGAAACCAACGGGCTGCGCGTCGCCCGGGGGTGGCCGCAGAACCCGGCCGGGCGCGGCGGGAGTCAGGCGTCCTTGGCTGGCTCGCCATGGCTGGCGTTGGCGCGGCCCCGGCCCCAGTACGCCTTGGCCGAGACCTGATCGCCGGATAGCCCGCGCTCCGCAGCCACCTCACGCAGCCGCAGCACTACCTTGGCTTCCCCGAACAGGTAGACGTGTCCCGGCCCGGGCGGCAGGGACACGCTGGACAGCGCGGCCGCCAGCGCGGGCTGGTCGCCCGCCGGGGCTCCGGCGCGTTGCAGCCAGTGCAGGCTCACGTCGGCCGCCACATCAAGGTCCTGCTCGTCCGCAGGCTCGGGAACCTCGAGGATCACAGTGCCGGGCGTGCCGCTTGGCAGCGCGCTGGCCATCGCGAACACAGCGGCCAGGCTGGATTCGTCACCTGCGAACAGATGCCAGTCGGCGCCCTCGGCCAGGAAGATCTTCCCCCGCGGCCCGATGCCCTCGATCCGGTCACCGGGACGGGCCGAGCGCACCCAGCTCTCCCCGGGTCCCTCCCCGTGCCGGACCACATCGAGCGTGAGCAGCCGCCGGGACGCCTCCGCCGCCCGGATGGTGTAGCGCCTGCGCACCGGGCGGTCACCGTCCACCGCGACCATGAGCATCACATCCTGCCCCGGCCGGTAGCTGAACTCACCGAGTTCCGGCGCGGTCAGCATCAGGCGCTGCATGTGCGGGGTGAGCAGGGTATTGCTGACGACCTCCAGCTGCATCCGGGTCGTGCCCGCGAGCGGTCCCGCCAGCTCGGCGAGAGGATCATTGATAGCAACCGCGCCGGCCACCGGCACAGGCTCAGACATCAAGCAATCAGCCTTTCCTCAGCCGAGCGGTCCCCCGCCGCGGGAACCCTAGTCGGCGAAACGGGCGACCTGGCGCATCTTGTTGGTCGCGTCCAGCGCGGCGACCTTATAAGACTCCGCCAGCGTCGGGTAGTTGAATACGGCGTCGACCAGGTAGTCGATAGTACCTCCGCAGCCCATCACGGCCTGGCCGATGTGCACCAGCTCGGTGGCCCCCGTCCCGAACACATGCACGCCGAGCAGGCTCCGGTCCTCCGGCGAGACCAGCAGTTTCAGCACGCCGTAGGAGTCACCGATGATCTGCCCGCGGGCCAGCTCCCGGTAGCGCGACACGCCGACCTCGAACGGCACGCAGTCGTCCGTGAGCTGGTCTTCCGTCTTCCCGATGAAGCTGATCTCGGGCAGGCTGTAAATCCCGATTGGCTGCAGCAACGTGGCGTGGTGCACAGGCTCGCCGCATGCGTGGTGCGCGGCGAGCCGGCCCTGCTCCATGGACGTGGCCGCGAGCGCCGGGAACCCGATCACGTCGCCAACCGCATAGATGTGCGGCACCGCGGTCCGGAAGAACTCATCGACCGCGATCCTGCCGCGGGCGTCGGCCGTCAGGCCGGCCGCCTCCAGCTTCAGCTCGTCGGTGGCGCCCTGACGGCCCGCCGAGTACAGGACCGTATCGGCCGGGATTTTCTTCCCGCTGCGCAGGGACGCGATCGCCCCTTCGGGCCTCGCCTCGACCGAGGAGACCGTCTCGCCGAACCGGAACGTCACGGCGAGATCGCGGAGGTGGTACTTGAGCGCCTCGACGACCTCGAGGTCGCAGAATTCGAGCATCCGGTCCCGCTGCTCGACCACCGTCACCTTGGTGCCAAGGGCCGCGAACATCGACGCGTACTCGATCCCGATGACGCCTGCGCCGGCGACCACCATCGACCGCGGAACGCGCTCCAGGTTGATGATCCCGTCCGAGTCCATAACGGTGCGCTCGTCAAAGGCGACGCTGGCGGGCCGGGCCGGCTTCGTGCCGGTCGCGATCACGACCTTCTCGGCGCTGACCGCGCGGACGCGGCCATCCCCGTCGATCACCTCGATGGCGTTCGGGCCGGCGAAGTGCGCCGTGCCGCTGAGGATCGCGACCCGGTTACGCGAAAGCTGGCTGCGGACCACGTCGATTTCCTTGCCGACCACATGCCGCGTGCGTGCGGCCAGGTCGGCGATCGTGATGTCGTCCTTGACCCGGTAGCTCTGCCCGTACATCTCGCGCTGATCGAGGCCGGTGAGGTAGAGCACCGCCTCGCGGAGGGTCTTGGACGGGATCGTGCCGGTGTTGAGGCACACGCCGCCGATCATGTCCGGCCGTTCGACAACGGCCACCCGGCGGTCCAGTTTCGCCGCCGCGATGGCGGCCTTCTGGCCGCCTGGGCCCGAGCCGATCACCAGCAGGTCATAATCGTGCACAACCACCAGTGTGACGACGAAGCCCAGCCTTTTGAACCCCGGGGCTGGCCCGGTTTCCGGCCGGGCCGGAAACCAGCGCCGCGGGAGACACCCTAGAGCCAGCCCGCGCGCGCACTCGCCAGCGGCTCGGCGTCTGGCGCACGGCCAAGCTCCCCCGCGTGCACCCGTTCCAGCAGGCGGCTGACGGCGGCCAGCACCTCAGGCAGGCACTGCCGCAGGCTCTCCGCGTCACCAGGGTCAGCAGGATCCCCGCCCAGGCCCACCGCTTCCAGCAGTCCCTCCAGGTCGGTCAGACGTGACCCCAGCCAGCCCACGGGATCGGCGGAGAGGCCCTTGTCGAATACCCGGGTGCCCACCTCCCATCCCTTCAGCCCAGGGTGATGGTGGGTACGGTCGAAGCTTCCCGGCGGGCCGTCAGCCGACTCCAGCAGGTCGACCCGCCAGACCGGCTGGCCGATCTCGATCGGCTGGGCCGAGTAGATGGAGCCTTTCAGCTCGCCCCGGACGAGCAGCCGGACCTCCAGCCGGACGCCCCGCTCGGGGCTCTCCTGGCCTTCGAGCGGATGTGGGTCAATAAAGTACAGGTCACTCAGCACAACTCCGGTCCGCTCGAATCCGAAGACATACAGCACCGCAGGGCCTCCTCAGAGGACGGGACGCTGGACCACGTGGCCACCGGGCCACGCGGGGCGCCGAGACGCTGGCATGCTTCCAGTGTGCGTCAGGCCGCCGTGTCCACAATGCCCCGCCAGAGGGTTGTGAGCGAAACATGGTGGAAACACACACGTCATCGTGGGTAATGACAACGGAACACAGCACGCTTACGCTGCGGTCGTGGCGGACATCTTCGACAGCTACCGGCTCGCCCAGGCCTGGGATGAGATGTTTGAGCAGCCGGGAGAGCCGCGGGCTCCTTATGCCGCGCTGCTCGCCGCCCTGCAGCCGCTCGATCCCAGTGAGCTGCGCTTCCGTTCGGACCAGCTGACCCGCGTCTTCACCGACCGCGGGGTAACGTTCGATTTCGCCGGTGAGGAACGCCCGTTCCCTCTTGACCTGATCCCCCGGGTCATCGACGCCGCCGAATGGGATCTCGTGGTGCGGGGCGTCACGCAGCGGGTTCTCGCCCTGGAAGCTTTTCTCGCTGATGTCTACGGCCCCGGCCAGGTGTTCGCCGACGGGGTGGTCCCGTGGCGGGTCGTCGCCACCTCACAGCACTACCACCGTGAGGTGGCCGGGTTCGCCCCGCCGAACGGGGTCCGCGTCCATGTCGCCGGCATCGACCTGATCAGGGATGAGGCGGGCCGGTTCAGGGTGCTGGAGGACAACGTCAGGATCCCGTCCGGGGTCAGCTACGTCATGGAGAACCGGCTGGCCATGACGCGCACGTTCCCGGCGCTCTTCACCGACCAGCACGTGCACCCGGTTGACGGCTACCCGGCGCGCCTGCTTTCGGCGCTGCGGTCCGCGGCGCCGCAGGCGGCGCGGGACCCGGTGGTAGTCGTGCTTACCCCCGGCGTGGGCAACGCCGCGTACTTCGAGCACACGCTGCTGGCCCGCCTGATGGGGGTGGAACTGGTGGAGGGCCGCGATCTGTTCTGCACGGGCAACCGGGTTTTCGTGCACACCACCCAGGGACGCCGACCCGTTGACGTGATCTACCGGCGGGTCGGTGATGATTTCCTCGATCCGCTGCATTTCCGGCCCAACTCGGTGATCGGCTGCGCGGGAGTGCTCAACGCGGCCCGCGAGGGCAATGTGACCATCGCCAACGGGGTTGGCAACGGTGTCGCGGATGACAAGCTCCTCTACACCTATGTCCCCGAGCTGATCAGGTACTACCTCAGCGAGGAGCCCCTGCTGCAGAACGTGGAGTCCTACCGCCTCGACGATCCGGACGTGCTCGCCTGGGCTCTTGACCGGCTGGACCAGCTGGTGCTCAAGCCGGTGGACGGAGCCGGCGGCAAGGGCATCGTGATCGGCCCGCAAGCCGATGAGCGGGTCCTGGCCGAACTACGTGCCACCGTGGCCGCCGAGCCGCGCGGATGGATCGCGCAACGGCCGGTCGCTCTGTCCACCTCTCCCGTGCTCATCGACGAGCGGCTGGCGCCACGCCACATTGACCTGCGGCCGTTCGCGGTCAACGACGGTGACGACGTCTGGCTGCTGCCTGGCGGCCTGACCAGGGTGGCGTTGCCCGAAGGCGAGCTGGTGGTCAACTCCAGCCACGGCGGCGGATCCAAGGACACCTGGGTACTTGCCCCAGAGGGGCTGGCCGCCCCCCCTTCACCCCGGCCATCCCCCGCGGCAGGGCAGATTCCCGTTCCCCAGGCCTCGATAGCTGTCGAGGGCAGGCAGAGCGGGCCCGGCGTGGGCCAGGAGCAGTGACCACCGGGCTGCTCAGCCGGATCGCCGAGACCCTGTTCTGGACCGGCAGGTACATCGAGCGAGCCGACGACACCGCGCGCATGGTGGACGTGTACGTGCATCGCATGCTGCAGGAGCCGCAGGCCGATGAGGACGCGGGCTGCCGGGGACTACTGGCGGTGCTTGGCATCCCGGCCGCCGACGACAGCCGGCTGGACATCGGGGCGACCCTCTACCAGCTGGCCTACGACCAGAAGAGCCAGAGCGCGATCGCCGGCGCCGTGATGGCCGCCCGGGACGGCGCGCGCAGCGTGCGCGAAGTGATCTCCGGCGAGATGTGGGAGTGCCTGAATGTGACGGGGCACGGGCTGCCAGGGCAGCGCCGGACGGCCGAACGGCTGGGACCACATGTCTACCTCCGTTTCATCAGGGAACGGGCGGCGCTGTTCTTCGGCCTCGCCGAATCCACCATGAGTCATGATGATGCCTGGCGGTTCCTGATCCTGGGCCGGAGCCTGGAGCGGGCGGACATGACAGCCAGGCTGCTGCTGGCGCGGATGCCGGCCACTCCGCACGAGATCGGCTGGCCGATGCTGCTCCGCGCGTGCGGCGCCTACGAGTCCTTCATCCGCACCCACAGCTGGACCGACGATTCCCATCAGGTGGCCGAGTTCCTGATGATGGACCGGCTCTTCCCGAGATCCGTGGTGTACACCCTGTCCACCGCGGAGGAAATCCTCGCCGCGCTGGATCCGGGCCCGAACCGGTCAGGCATGGGCGACCCAGCCCGCCGGCCCATCGGCCGGCTGCGCGCACGCCTCGAATACACCGACCCTCAACTGCTCCCCGATCAGCTTCCGGAACTCCTGGGCATCCTGCAGCGCGCCTGCAGCGAGGCCAGCGAGGCCATCACGGAGCGGTACTTCAAGTACGAGCAGCCCGTCACGTGGGAGTCAGGAGGGCTGAGGAGTGAGCTGGCGGCTGGAAATCGTGCACAAGACACACGTGGTCTATGAGGGCACGGCCCGCGCTTCCTACAACGAGGCCCGGATGACCCCGGTCACGCTGCCCACCCAGACAGCGCTGGAGACCCAGCTGTGGACCGGGGCGGGAACCACGGTCTCGTCGTCCTACAGCGACTACTGGGGAACCCTGGTC
>DAIRVB010000261.1:4205-6497 GCA_036803065.1 Streptosporangiaceae bacterium | reverse complement strand
TATCAGGGAATCCAGCTCGGCAGCCTGTGGTACATCTCGCTGGACTACATCAATCACCAGACCAGCCTCACCGCCGATCAGGCCCGCACTGACCCGGACGGCAGGATGCGGTTCGTGGTCAGCGAGAGCGATCCAGGTGTCGCGAACTGGCTGGAGCGCACCGGGCACCGGCGGGGTTACCTGCAGATCCGCTGGCAGCGGCTGACCCGGGAGCTGAAGCCTGACGACGGGCCAGCCGTGGAGATAGTGCCAGTTGCCGATCTGGCAGGCCGGCTGCCGTACTACGAGCAGGCACTGGTGAGCCCTCAGCAGCACGCGGAGCGGATCGCCGCGCGCCAGGCCGCCGTCGCCGTGAGGATGCTGGGCTGATGCTGCTCCAAGACAAGGTGATCGTGGTCGCGGGGGTCGGCCCCGGCCTGGGCCGTTCCATCGCGCTGCAGAGCGCCCGCGCGGGCGCGGACGTGGTCCTCGCCGCCCGCACGGCATCCCGCCTGGACGAGGTGGCCAAGGAGATCGCCGCCCTCGGCCGCCGCGGCCTGGCCATCCCGACCGATATCACCGATGAGGGCGCGACCGCGCACCTGGCCGAGGCGGCGCTCGACGCTTTCGGCCACGTCGACGCGCTGGCGTATAACGCACTCGCGATGCCGCCGATCGCCGATCTGGCTGACGTCTCCCTGGCCGCTATCCGCACCAGCCTTGGCGCGAACGTGGTCGCCGCCCTGCAGCTAACCAGGCTGTTCGTCCCCGCGCTCGCCGCCGCCGGGGGATCCGTGGTGATGATCAATTCCATGGTGGTTCGTTATTCGCAGCGCACGATGGGCCCGTACAAGATGGCCAAGGCGGCCCTGCTCGCGATGGCGCAGAGCCTGGCCACCGAACTTGGCCCGCAGGGTATCCGGGTCAATTCCGTGGCGCCCGGTCATATCTGGGGCGACTCACTGAAATGGTATTTCGGTTACCTGGCCAAGAAACGCGGCGTGGATGCACAGCAGATCTACGACGAGACCGCGGCGGCGATCGATCTGGGCAAGCTGCCTGAGCCGGACGAGATAGCGGACGCCGTAGTGTTCCTGGCTTCCGGCATGGCCCGCGCCATCACCGGCCAGTGCCTGGATGTCAACTGCGGCGAGTACCACCACTGAGTGGAATCCCAGTGGGCACCGAGCGGGACAGCGTCGGCACGGTCGAGGACCTGCACGCCTCGGCCACCAGGCTCACCGGCCTGGCGGAGTTCGGCTCCGACGCCTACCGCGACGGCCTCGCCGTGCTGCTGGACTCCTACGCCCGGGACGCGGGCCTGACCCCGCTGGGCAGGAAGCTGAAGCGGGTCTTCCTGCGCGGCGCGCTGGTGGCCCGGCTGCTCAGTGAGGCAGCGTGGCAGGCGCACCCCGAATACGCGGAGACCGGCCTCGATCGTCCCATCTTCGTCACCGGGCTGCCCCGCACCGGCACGACCGCGCTGCACCGGCTGCTGACGGCCGACCCGGCGCACCAGGGCCTGGAAATGTGGCTCACAGAAGCGCCGCAGCCCCGCCCGCCCCGGGAAACATGGGCGGCCAACCCGGTATTCCGCCACATTCAGGCCGGCTACGAGCAGCACCACATCGATCATCCGGAGTTCACCGGGGTGCACTACATAGCAGCCGACCAGGTGGAGGAATGCTGGCAGCTGCTGCGGCAGTCAATGCGGTCCATCTCCTACGAATGCCTGGCGCACGTGCCGACCTACTCGTCGTGGCTGCGCGGCCAGGACTGGACGGACGCCTACCGCAGGCACCGGCGCAACCTGCAGCTGATCGGCCTGCCCGACGCCGGCCGGCGCTGGGTGCTCAAGAACCCCAGCCACCTGTTCGCACTGGACGCCCTGCTCCGTGTCTATCCGGACGCACTCGTGATCCAGACGCACCGCGCGCCCAGGACCGCTATCGCCTCCGTCTGCAGCCTCGCCGAGCAGGCCGCCGCTGGCTGGTCGACCACGTTCCGGGGCGAAGTGATCGGGCGCGACCAGCTGGAGCTGTGGGCCTACGGCCTCGAACGCTTCACGGCCGTGCGGGCGCGAAGCGACCCGGCACAGTTCTACGACGTCGACTACGACGATTTCGTCGCCGACCCGATCGGCGCCGTCGAGTCGAGTTACGCCTACTTCGGGCTGCCGCTCAGCGGCGCCGCCGCGGACGCCATGCGGGTCCGCCGCGGGCAAAGCGCAACCGGGGGCGCCAAGTCCGCGCACCGGTACTCCCTCGCGGACTTCGGGCTGACCGGCGAGGAGATCGACGAGCGCTTCGGCGG
>DAIRVB010000261.1:0-4105 GCA_036803065.1 Streptosporangiaceae bacterium | reverse complement strand
CGGGTTCGGCGCAAAGTAACGGGCTCCGTGCACGGGAACGATCCAGGAGTGACCACATGGGCGTATCCAGCCCGGCGGGCCCGGAACGGCCGTACGCCGCGCGGCGATCGATCCGCTTTACCTTCATCGCCATGGTGGCTGTGCCGACCGCATGCCTGATGGTGCTCTGGGGACTGGCCGTGGCGTTCGGCAGCGGCCTGGATGACCACCTCTCCTCGATGAGCCGTCACCATCTGGGCGAGCTGATTCTCCTGGGCGGCGGCGCCCTGTTAGTGATCGTCATCGCCGTCATCCTGATGGGATCGTTCGCGCGCAGGCTCTCGCGGGATATCTCCGACCTGGCGGCGACGGCCCGGCACCTGGCCGACGAGCAGTTGCCACAGGTCGTGCAGCGGCTTCGGAGCGGACAGGAGTTCATACCGCCGGACGGTAGCCGCCTGCGGCCGCGCACGAAGACCATCGAGATCGCCCAGGCCACCGCCGCGATTGCCGCTCTGCAGCAGACCACTATCGAGGCAGCGGCCGGCGAGGCCCGGCTGCGCAACGGCCTCCGGCAGGTGTTCGTCAGCCTGGCGAGACGCAACCAGTCCCTACTGCAAAGGCAGCTGCGCCTGATCGATGCGCTGGAGCAGAAGGCCTCCGATCCCGCCGCGCTGGCGGACCTGTTTTCGCTGGACCACCTCACCACCCGGATGCGCCGCCACGCCGAGAGCCTGACCATCCTGTCCGGGGCGGCACCCGGGCGTACCTGGAGCGATCCGGTACCGGTCATCGATGTCATCCGCGGGGCGATGGCCGAGGTCGAGGACTACAAACGGGTAACAGTGCTCACGGCCGCCGAGGACGCGGTGGCCGGGCCGGCCGTCGCGGACATGATCCACCTACTGGCAGAGCTGATAGAGAACGCCACCCTGTTCTCCCCCTCCGGTACCCGGGTCGAGGTCAGGGCTGAGCGGGTGGCCAACGGCTTCGCAATCGAGATTGATGACCGGGGCCTGGGCATCGAGCCCGATCAGCTCAACGAGATCAACCAGCAGATGGCCAGGCCGCCTGACTTCGACCTGGCCAACGCGGACCGGCTCGGCCTCTTCGTCGGGGGCAAGCTGGCCGCCCGGCACGGTGTCCGGGTGACGCTACGCCCGTCGCCGTACGGGGGGACCACGGCCATCGTGCTGATGCCTAGCAGCATCGTCGTGCCGCCCGCCGAGACGGCCATCGGCTCGCGGCCAGAGGCTCGCGCGGTGGCTGACAGAGCGGCCGGGCTGGATCTGCGCTCCGCGGAGCCGCTGGCCCTGACCGGCCAGCGCTCGCCGCCACCATCGCTGTCCGCGCCCTACCAGGCGGCGGGGGCCGGCCCGGACAGCCCTCCCCGCGTCAGCCAGCCGGCCGCCGCTACTTACCGCGGTCTTCCCCGCCGGACCCGCCAGGCGAGCTTGTCCCCGCATCTCCAGGGCGGCCCCCCGGCAGCCGGCCGGCCATCGGGCACCGATCCCGTGCCTTCCGACACCCACACTCCGGAGCAGGCGCGCGACCTGGCGGCGTCCTTGCAGAGCGGCTGGCAGCGTGGCCGCCTGACCGAGACGCCCGATGCGCAGCCCGCGGCGGGCGCGAGGGCGGCCGGGCGACAGGCCGCCGAGTCGCCGCACAGCGAGGAGGCGTGATGGAGGAGCAACCCGCGGCCGGGTCAGGGCAGGATCTGGGCTGGCTGCTCGATGACCTTGCCGACCGGGTCGCACATTTCCGGCACGCCGTGATCTTGTCTCGCGACGGGCTCGTCGTCGCCGCATCCAGGGACCTGAGCCGCGAAGACGCGGAGTACATGTCCGCGCTGGCCGCGGGTGTGCAGAGCCTGGCCAAGGGCGCGGGGGAGCACTTCGGCGTCGGCGAGGTCCGGCAGACCATCATCGAACTGCAACAGGCGCTTCTCTTCGTCACCGCCGCCGGTCATGGCAGTTGCCTGGCCGCGCTCTGTCCCGCGAACGCCGATGCGGGCCTGGTCGCCTATGAGATGGCGATGCTGGTGAAACGCGCCGGGCCGCGTTTGGCGTCACGGGCGAGGTTCCCGGCCACTCAGACCCCGGTGGAGTAAGCCAGCCATGGGTGCGGGCGACAAGTGGGTTGATCGGAATGCTGGCCCGGTAGTGCGCCCCTACGCGCTCACTGGCGGCAGGACGGAGCCGGCTGACGGCGAGGTGCTGGACCTGATCGCGGTTGTCGTCGCCTCCGCCCCGGCCGCGGCGGCCGAAGATCCGCTCCGCCTCAGCCCCGAGCACCGCAGGATCCTGGGCTTGTGCCGGCGGCAGGCCACCGTGGCTGACGTGGCGTCGGACATGGCGCTGCCGGTCGGCGTGGTCCGGGTCCTCATCGCCGACCTCATCCAGCAAGGCCGCATTACCGTGGTGCCACGACGACGCGCCGGTGAACAACCCAGCACCGACCTGCTTAAGGAGGTACTGCATGGGCTCCGCGCCCTCTGACGGCACCCCCGACCGCCCGCTCGCCGCATTCAAGATCCTCATCGCGGGCGGGTTCGGGGCAGGCAAGACGACGTTCGTCGGCGCGATCAGCGAGGTTCGGCCACTGAGCACCGAGGAAGCCCTGACCAGCGCGAGCGCTGGTCAGGACGATCTCAGCGGCGTCGACAACAAGACAACGACGACCGTCGCGATGGACTTCGGCCGGATCACCATGGGCAGTCGCCTCGTGCTGTATCTCTTCGGCACGCCTGGCCAGGAGCGCTTCTGGTTCATGTGGGACGAGCTCTGCTATGGCGCGCTCGGCGCCGTGATCCTGGCCGACACCCGCCGTCTTGGCGACTGCTTTCCGTCCGTCGACTATTTCGAGCAGCACCAGCTACCGTTCGTCATCGCCATCAACTGCTTCGACGGCGCTCCCCCGTACGATCCAGCCGACGTCCGCATTGCACTCGACCTCGACCCCCGCGTTCCGGCCGTGCTCTGCGACGCCCGCCAGCCCGGCTCGGTGAAGCAGGTTCTGATCACCCTGGTCGAGCATATTCTCGCCAGCAGATCCTCCGGCGGCCCGGAGTCCTGGACTGCCCCGGCCGCCACCCGGGCCTAGGTGGTGAGCGTCGCATGTCTGGGCCGGGGCCCCAGGCGGGCCGGCGCCGGAAACAGTTGAGAGAGCTGACGTGATTGGAGATCATATTTATGGAAGGTGATACATAAGGTGTTCGCTTCAGATGCTGTCACGGGTAGTGGCCCCGTGGACAGCCAGGGGCCGGCCGGGGGGCCGGTAGGGTCGCGAGGCGGACGAGTGGTGTGGCCGGTCCGGTCGGGTGCGGTGCCTCCGCTCGCCGATGGTTTCATGGCCAGGTCGGAGACAGCGCCCGGCCTTGGGACGACACTGAGGCCGGGTGCCGCGGTGGTCCTGGCGCCTGGCCGGGCGGCGGCCGAAGGGCTGCGGGACTGGCTGGGGTCGTGCGGCAAGACCCAGATCGCGGTGTCTTTCGCTGAGTGGTTGTGGCAGTCACGCCGGGTGGAGCTGCTGGTTTGGGTCGTTGCCACGAGCCGGGCTTCGGTGCTCTCCGGCTATGTGGAGGGGGCAGTGGCGGCAATGGGCGCCGATCCTGCCGGTGATGCTGAGTCCATCGCCGCGCGCTTCCTTAACTTCCTCAGCGAGACCAGCCGGCCGTGGCTCGTGGTGCTCGACGATCTGGCTGACGCTGCGGATCTGGAGGGACTCTGGCCGCAGGGGCCTGCGGGCATGACCCTCGTCACGACCGCGGATCCGGCGACTGTCCCCGACGAGCGCGGGGCGCTGGTTCTCCCGGTCGGGGTGTTCAGCTCCCGCGAGGCCCTGAGCTACCTGATGGGCCGCCTTACCGCGGACCCAGACCAGCGCCTCGGAGCGATAGACCTCACGGCGGATCTTGGCTGCGAGCCGTTGGCGCTCGCCCAGGCCAGCGTGGTGATCGCGAGTTCGGCGCTTTCTTGCCGCGACTACCGGGACTATTTTGTGCGCAGGCGGGAGCAGCGGGCGGCAGCCGGCGCCGAGCCGCCCGCCGCCGCGGTCACCTGGACGTTCTCTGTCGAGCAGGCTGACCGCCTGGCGCCGGGTGGGGGCGTGCAGTCCGTGCTCGGGC
>DAIRVB010000260.1:0-6516 GCA_036803065.1 Streptosporangiaceae bacterium | reverse complement strand
ATTTCCCTGGCCCGCGGCGGCAGGTCCGCGCCAACTTCCTCCGCGAACTCGGCAAACTCCTGCCTCCCCGGGAGTCTCCCCAGGCACATCATGATCAGTGTGCGCGCCGCACCGATATCTCCGCGTCGCCGCGCGGCCCGCGCCCGCATGAACTCAGCGTCAGGGCCCTCGAACGCCGGATGGTTCGCCAGCCGCTCCGCGCGTTCCGCATCGATGTGGCCGGACAGCAGCTCGTTCCAGCGCGCGAGGTTCCTCGTCCGCTCGCTCCGTTTCCACTCTGGGCCAGAGGAGGTCATCGCCCTGCCCGCCCGGCGGCCCGCCAGCGGCCGTTCGGCGGACGCGATCCGGTCCAGCTCGGCAAGATACGCATCAGCGAACCCCATCCACATATCCGGCGTGGTCAGCATCGGCGCGAGCACGCGAGCCAGCGCGATCTCCCGCTCGGCAACCTTGCCGGCTCCGGTGCCGTTACTCCAGCCGTACGCTGACTCCCACCGGATCAGCTGCGGTACGGCGCGTTCCGCGAAGCGGGCGAAGCCGTGCTCCGCGAGTACCGTCTCCCACAGCGCCGAGACAGCATGGGAAAGCACGAACTTCGCCGCCTCCAGCGGATCCTCGGACCGGAAACTACCCTCGGCGTGCCGGGCGAGGTCGATCATCAGCTCCATGGCCCGCTCGCCCGGGGCGGTGTCCTCAGCGTGCAGCGCCAGCTGAGCATCTGTGGCGAGCTGCCGGAACGTCACCCGCCATTTCGTCCGCTCGGTACGCGATACCCGGCGGTCACCGGCGATGTACGCGCCTGACCTGGCCAGCTCGACGAACTGGGAGACTTCCGCGAGCACGAGCGCCGGATCCGGCGGTGTGGCGGCATCGTGCTCGCGCCGCCGCCGCTCCGGCGGGTCCAGTTCTCCCTCGATCCGCTCCCGCGCCGCCGCCGTGCCGCGCCAGTACAGGTTCCAGAGGATCTTGCCGCGCTGTTCGGCGTCCAGCGGCGCGAGCTTGGCGAAGAACTCTTCCCGGCTCATCCGATTCTGCGCCATGGCACCCGATCGTAGCGACCGGTGCCGGCGTTCCCGCGGAAGTACGATACAGAAGGCCAGCGCACTATTACCAGATAGGCGCACACGCGCAGGGAAGCGACGCAGCCACCAGCAGAGCACATAGCGGCGACTACGTACGTGGCCTGTCGTTAATGACGGTCACCGAGCGTGTGCGTCCTATGTGACCGCCGTTGCGTGGGCCATGCCAGCAGGCACCTCGTCCGCCAACGGGCGGCAACGGTGCGACCGCTTCGGTCGTACGGGCTATCCCACCCCCAGCTCCCTGATGGCGTTACCAGAAAGCACGTTCGCGGGACGGCGAAGAGCTGAGCGCCCGCATCGGCGCGCAGGAGCGGCACAGGCCAGGGGCCTCCTGCAAAGTGCGAGACTCCTTGCGTTCTGGCCACCGGCTGGCCAGGACGCGCAGCTCGCTAATTATCCGGGCGGGTCCTGTGCGCTGCCGGTTCCACACCTGCCGCCCGTTGTAGCGCGGGTTACCCAGGATCGCCACCACCGTGTTCGTCTTCCGCGCGGCTCCGACAGGCCCAGGCCGCTCCGGCCGTCTGACTCGGCGCCTGCAGGACTCGCGGGTTGCCCCGCCTAGACAAGTAGCGTAACATATTTGCTACACATCTTAGCTGCCGGAAGGGCTGGCATGGACGCAGAGCGAAGCGTGTTCTGGGATGACCTGGCCCGGGATCTGAAAGACCCCCAGTTCCTGCGGGACTACGTGACGGAGTCGATCCGGATCGCCACCATCGACCGGATCGTGAACGAGCTCGATGAGGCACGGGAAGCCGCCGGGCTGTCCAAGGCCGAGCTGGCCCGCGCTATCAGCACCGAGCCGGCCACCGTGCGCAGGCTTTTCTCCGCCGGCCATGTCAACCCCACGCTGGGCACGCTCGCCGAGGTCGCCGCCGCGCTGGGAATGCGTCTCATCCTCGAACCGCTGGAGGCTGCCGAGCAGCGGGAGATCACCGAGCCGCTGCGCCGCGGCAGCGCCGGCGACCCCCTCGCGCTGGCCCGGCATCTGGACGCCCTCTGCGGCCAGCCTGACGGCAAGGCGGCCACGGCCTGAGACTGTCAGGCGATCAGGCCAGCGAGCGGGGATTCCGGCGCAGGTACTCCTCGCCAAGATCCCGGACATGCCGGTAGTCGGCGTCTGTCAGCTGCGTCCGGAACGGCTTGTCCAGCCCGCAGATGACAGCCAGCAAGGGCTTCGGCCGGCCCCTGGCGTCGTAGTCAAGTCGGCAGAACAACCGGTAATGGTGCCGCCGGGGCCCGTCAACGCGGACCTCGAACCACCCGGTCATCTCGCCTTTCATGGCCTCCCAGTAACCGCCGCCGGCGAATCGCTTCGGCGGTGCCGCAGCAACCTGCGCTAAGACCGCGCGCATCACGGTGGTCGGCCACCGGAGCCTGAACGGCCGTGACACCATCCTGATCCGCGTTAAGCCCACATACCGCCTACCCGCCCCAGCCGGTACCCGCACAGGACCGCTTCCCCCTGGCCCCGCGAGCTGGATCTGGGTCGACGCCAGCACTTACCTGGTGGTTCAGACCAAGCATTTCGTTCCCCATTTCCAGGGCGGCTCCAGACCGTCCGCATCCGGGAGCACGACCTGGTCGTCAGTTGTTGACCACGTGACCTGGCTGTCTCCCACTCCGGGGAACATGGCCCTGCTCACCCTGACCCCGCCGGCCGGATTCACCAAGATCCCGTACTCGGAGCTGGCGCAGAAGTACCTCGGACCGATCTCCTGACGTCCAGAGCACGCCGTTTGGCGGGGAGGCACCAGGCCGGCTGGCCTCCCCGCCTCCCCGCCTCCCCGCCGGCCGCACTGCGATACTGGATGCCGCACTGGAGAAGGTAGAGGCCTCGTGACGACGCTGACACGCGTCACAACCGCCACCATGGCCGCGGGCCTGGACGCTCTGGTGGTCGGTATCACCCCTGGAACCGACGGCCTGGTCTGTTGCCGCCGGGGCGAGTGCCACTCGGGCCATGGGTCAGCAGCTCGAGAGGAGGATCGGCACGGTCACCGTACTGGGCTTACCTCGCGGTCCTGCGACTGAGAGGGTTACGCACGCCGGGTGGGTGACCAGGATGCCGCCGGTGTAGCCCGCATACTGGTGGCCGCACGAGGGGAGCCGGACGCGGCGGGGAGGCGGCGCGATGGCCTTGCTGCCGGAGACCGCGCCCCAGCGGGCTGGCGAGGCATAGAACAGGCGTGCTGAAGCGGGGCCTTTGACGCTGATGAGCCGGTAAGGCCGGGCGGTCGGCGCCACGGCGAGGAATGTCTTCCAGACCAGGTACCGGTGCCCGTCACGGCTCTTCCATGCGGGAAGACTGTCGTAAGCGTTGGTGTCGCCGTCCAGCGCGGAGCTCTCGGCTCCGTTAACGGGCTTGGCTGCAGGGTCGGCGGGCTGCTGTCCAGCCGAGTCGTGACAGGTGAGGATCAGTGTGCCGTCGGGCGCGGCGGCGGGGGCCGGGTTGCGGGCACATCCGCTGAGCGCGGCGCCCAGGACGGCCGCCACTGCCAGCGTCGGGATTCTGCGGTGGGTGTGGCTAGTCATGACCGGCTGTCCATGGCGGGGCTCTTGTCATAGTTGAGGCCTTTGTGGCGCGTGATCTCGCGCGAGGTTATGCGCGCCGCGGTGATGACAATGCCAGCCCAGACGCCAATGCGATAGGTGTCGGCCTCGACAATGACACACAGCAGTTTGCCTCGCACTGAGGCCGGTGACATGATCGTTTACAGTCCGCTTATGGCGGCGGTGCGTAGCGTTACATAGAGGGTCCGGCCGACCAGGAGGCAGCAGTGGCACAGCGTGTTGAGATAGAGATCACCTGCGACAGGGTGGCTCCCGGACACGGCGGGGAGGTCGAGTCGCTCGACATGACGCTCGGGGGGACCGAGTACCAGATCGACCTATGCGTCAAGCACCGCAAGCCATATAGCGCTCTGCTGGAGATGATCACCGTGGACGGTCGCCGGGTGAGCACGAGGGGCCGGCATCAGCCCGCCGCCCGCAAGCAGCCTGGCCGGGCAAACCGCAATGCCGAGGTCCGAGCCTGGGCGAAAGAGCAGGGAATTGACGTCAGCGCCCGCGGCAGGATCGCTGACGAGGTGGTTCAGAAATATGACGCCCGGTAGCTGCTAGAACAGCAAGTCCTGGATGTCCCGGCCAGCGGGCCACGCTGAGCGGTCGGCGCCTGCGTCGAGGGTGGCGCGGTACTGGGCGAGCTTGCGGTCGCATCCGGTGTCCGTCGCGGCGATCAGGGTGACGGCGACGGCCCGGCCCAGCGCGCGGCCGAGTCGGCGTCGGACGTGGCGGCGGGCGCGGTCTCGGCCAGCTCGGCGTACTCGTCCACGACGATGGCTAGGGCGGGTCTTTCGGCGCTCGGTGCGACGAGAGTGACGAATCCGGCCGCTCCAGGCCAACGGACCCGGGTCACGGCGCCGTGCGGTTGATGTCGATGTCCGCGACTAGCGCCTCGATGCGATCGACCAGACGCATGCGCTGGGCTTTCATCCTGGTGGAGAGCGCGTCATGTTCGTCGCGGATCTGCCGGACGGCTGCGTCGATCTGATCGGCGGCCGACTTCTGCTGCTGGCTGAGGACGATCGAGTCCGCGAGCATGGTGGTGGTCGAGGTCATCAGCTCGCCTACCTCGCGGGCCTGACGGGTGCCCAGCCCGGTGGCGATGACGGTGGAGTTGGTCTCGTCCTGGACGCTGGTGATGATCTCCCGGATGGACTCGGTAGAGTCCACCGAGCGCTCGGCGAGCCTGCGCACCTCGTCGGCGACCACCGCGAACCCCCGGCCCGCCTCGCCGGCTCTGGCGGCCTCGATCGCGGCGTTCAGCGCCAGCAGGTTGGTCTGGGCTGCGATCTCGTTGATCAGTCCGAGGATCTCTCCGATCCGGTGAGCGCGCTCCCCGAGCGAGCCCACCCTGTTGGCGATGTCGTCAGTCTGGCTCCGCAGGAACGACATGGCCTCGCCGGTGCGCTCTGCCCCGTCGGCGACGGTGCGCATGGTCTCAGCCAGCAAACCCGCCGTGTCGGCAAACTCCTGTGCGGTGGCCGAGGCATCGGTTGCCACGTCTGCCTGCTGTTCAGTCACCTTGGTGATGTCCCTGGCCCCGGCCCGCAGCTCCGTCGCGACCTCGCCGAACAGCGCGGATGCCGACCGCAGCCGGGCGACCAGTTCATCCCGGTCCGACAGCCGGCTGAGTGCCGCGGCCAGCTCGTCCTCGCGCCTGATGGCCCGGCCAACCAGCCGTCGCGAGTACCCGACGAGCATTAGACCAGCGGTGACGGGCAGGACAAGGGCGGAGACCGCGAGCGGGGCTGCCCGGTCGTGCGCGAAGCTCCGCCCAGCCAGGACGCCCGCTCCCGCTATCACGGCGATGATCACCAGCCCTGCAGCGGCCGCCAGATTCGCGGATCTCCCCGCTGGCCGCGGCCCGCGCCCGCCGTCGGCCCGGCGGCTAGGCTGAGCGGCCACAGCGCCGCTGGCGGAGCCCGCCCAGCGGCGAACGGGGTCCGCCAGGACGCCGGTGATGCCAGCCCGTCTAGCATTCATGCTGGTCAGGAACGTACCCAACCACAGCTGCCGCGTAACGGCGCCAGGAGAGCGCCTAGCGGCGCCCCCGCTGGGCAAAAACGCAATGGCTTGACTCTTGACCGAATCCATCGTTGATTCAAAGTATGAAGAACAACCACATTTTAGGCCGAAAAGGTCCTAGCCGCCGTGCGTTCCTATCCGCCTCGGCCGTTACCGCGGTCGCTGCGCCCCTCGTCGCGCGTGCAGCACCGGCCCGTGCTGCACTGGCCAGTACTGGTTCTGCCCTCGCCAGGCATGATCCCCCCGCCGACCTGCGAGCCATGCTGCGTGAAGTGGACCCAGGCCGGATCCAGGCCACAGTGCTGCGGCTGACTCAGTTCGGCACCAGGCACACAGCGTCCAGCCAGACCGACCCGGTGCGCGGCATCGGCGCTGCCACTGCCTGGGTGTTCGAGCAGATGCAGGCCATCGCGGCCACCTCATCAGGCCGGATGACGGTGCAGAAACAGACGTTCGTCCAGCCTGTCTCGAGCCGGATCCCGGTTCCGACCACGATCACCAACGTCATCGCGACGCTGAAAGGGACCGCGTCCCCCGAGCGGTTCTATGTCGTGACCGGGCACCTGGACTCCCGGGTGACCGACGTGCTGGATTTCACCAGCGACGCCCCCGGTGCCGATGACGACGCTTCCGGCGCCGCGGTCGTCCTCGAGCTCGCCCGGCTGTTCGCCACCCGCCAGTTCGCCGGAACCCTGGTGTTTGCCACCGTCGCCGGGGAAGAGCAGGGGCTGTACGGCTCGACCTTCATGGCGGCGCAGATGGCGGCGGCCGGCGCCGACGTGCAGGGCATGTTCAGCAACGACATCGTGGGGGCGAGTCAGGCCTGGGATGGCACCCGGCCTGA
>DAIRVB010000259.1:330-6522 GCA_036803065.1 Streptosporangiaceae bacterium | reverse complement strand
GCACCACCGGCGGAATACTGACACGCCACTGACGGTGCTCTTCAGCGCACAGCGCGCCGCGCTCACCAAGCTTCACGACCAACCTCGATCCGGCAGCGGTGAGGGCTCGCGCCGCCGTGGCCAGGTCCGTCTCATCACTCAGCCGCAGAGCCTCTGCCTCGTTGGGGAGCAGCACATCGGTCTGTGCGATCGCCGCGGAGAGGCGGTCATCACCCCATCGCCCGGACGGATCCCAGTTGGTATCCAGCGACGTGGTGGCGCCCGCCGCCCGGGCGGCCGACAGCACGGCAGCCAGACCAGGCCCCAGAGAATCCTCGAGCAGGAAGTAAGAGCTGGCATGAACATGCCGGGCCTGGGCGAGCAGCGCGTCTGGGATATCCGCCGCGGTCAGCGAGGCAACGGCACCGAGCGCGGTCAGGATTGCGCGGTCCCCGCCCTGGGATAGCGCCACGGTCATCCCGGTCGCCGCCGTGTCGCGCACGACCACGGCAGCGACATCGACCCCTTCCCTGGCCAGCTGGTCCAGCATCAACTCCCCTGCTGGATCGGCGCCGACTGCCGCAACCAAGGCGACGCTGAGCCCGAGCCGCGCCGCGGCGACCGCGGTGATCGACGCGGACCCCCCGATGACCAGGGACATGCTCTGGACCAGCTTCTCTTCCTGGCCGAACGCGGGGGTCACATCGTCGCCGAGCACGAGCACATCCGGATTACAGTCGCCGACCACGACCAGATCCACATCCGGGCCGGCGGCCGGCCTTGGGTCATGCGATGACAACGTCAACCCCGGCCTCTTCCAGCTGGGCCGCGTCTTCGGTGGCTATGCCTTTGTCCGTCACCAGGACGTCGATCTCGCGGGCCGTGCAGATCCTGGCGAACGCGCGGCGGCCCACCTTGGAGCTGTCCGCGACTATGACAACCCTGCTGGCCTGCCGGGCCATCAGCCGGTTGATGCTCGCCTCTCCCTCGTGATGCGCGGTGGCACCGGCCACGGCGTCTATGGCGTCCACTCCCAGGATCGCCACGTCGAGGGTGACCTGCTCCAGCACACCGGTGGCCAGCGGCCCGGTCAGCTCGTAGGACTGCGGCCGGGCCACTCCGCCGGTTGTCACGATCTTGATGTGCTGGCGAACCGCGAGCTCGGTCGCGATGTTCAGCGCGTTGGTGACGATCGTGACCGCTGGCGGCGGAACCGAGTTCAGGTCGGACCGGGTGGCCAGCGCCCGGGCCACTTCGGTGGTGGTGGTGCCGCCATTGAGGCCGGCGACCTGCCCGGGCCGCACCAGCCCGGCGGCCACCGCCGCGATGCGCTGCTTCTCGGAAGGACGGCGCTCCGTCTTGTACCGCAGGGGCAGGTCATAGGTGACGCCCTGGGCGACGGCACCCCCCCGGATCCGGGTGAGCATCTGCTGGCTGGCGAGTTCATCAAAGTCCCGGCGGATGGTCGCCGCGGACACGTCCAGGGCCTTCGCGGCGTCTTCGACCTGGAGCTGACCCGCCGCGGCGAGCAGTTCCAGTAGCTCATTCCACCGGCGATAGCGGCTCACCGGCGCCTCCTGCCTTCGCGGCCCAACTCGCCTGCCGATTCTTCCTGCTCGACACGTCTTTCCTGAACGAGCCGCCCAGTGCCGATCACATCGATGCCGATCACCCCGAGCAGGCGGGCTACCTCCGGGGCGATCGCGTCGCGTCCCGCCGAACCGTACCGCCTGGGATCGACCATTGCGGTATCGGCGGCCAGGCAATTGCGGATGGCGGTGGTGAATACCTTGTTCAGCTGGGTCGCGATATTGATCTTCGTCATGCCCGCCCGGATCGCCGCATCCAGGTCCCGGTCTGGGACACCAGACGAGCCGTGCAGCACGAGCGGGACGCTGACGGCGCGATGGATCCTGGTGATGAGCCCGAGATCCAGGACCGCATCGCGGGTCAGCATCGCGTGCGAGCTGCCGACCGCGACCGCCAGCGCATCCACGCCGGTCGCCGCGACATAACTGGCCGCCTCGTCCGGACGGGTGCGGGCGTGCGGCGAGTGCACGCCATTCTTGCCGCCGATCTCGCCGAGTTCCGCCTCGACCCATAGTCCCCGGCCGTGACACCACTGGGCAATGTCGGCCGTGGCCCGGACATTCTCCGCATACGGCAGGGCCGACGCGTCGTACATGACTGACCGGAGGCCCACCCCGGCGGCCAGGTGGACCAGTTCGACGCTGGTCGCATGGTCCAGGTGCACGGCGACTGGCACCCCGGCTGACCGCGCGATCGACAGGCAGGCGCGGGCGATGGGTTCCAGGGCGCCGTGGTAAGCGGCACAGTTCTCGCTGACCTGCAGCACCACCGGAGCCCCGGCGGCCTCGGCCCCGGCGGCGATCGCCTCGGCATGCTCGATGCCGATGACGTTGAACGCTCCGACGCCGCGGCCCGCCGCGCGGGCCGGCCCGACGATCTCGTGCATCGCACTGAGCGGCATCAGGGAGCCTCGTCCCGGTGCACCGCCACCGTGCCCAGCACGCTCGTGTAGTCAGCGTGGCTGAACTCCCCCGCCACCGGCGCCGCGGCGGCCGCCGTGCCGAGGGCCACCGCGTGCCGCAGCCGCTCGTCCCAGGGGCGGCCGAGGACCAGCCCGTGCACCAGCCCGGCAGCCACCGCATCGCCGGCGCCGGTCGCATTCCCGGCCACCGCGGCGGGCGGCGTCGCCTGCCAGCTGCCGTCTTCGGTGGCGGCGAGCAGCCCATCGGCGCCGAGTGAGGCGACGACCGCCTGCGCACCGGCCGCCCTGAGCTCGCGGGCCACGGCCGCCACGGCCGGCCGGTCGGCGCCCCGCTCGGTGGACAGGCGCCGCCCGGCCAGTGCCTCAAGCTCAGCCAGGTTCGGCTTCACGATCGCCGGGCGGGCGGCCGCCCCCCACAGCAGTGCCTCCCCATGCGCGTCGAGCACCGCGGGCACCCGGGCGGCGGCCGCCATCTCGATCAGCCGGGCATAGGTATCCGCGGGCAGTCCCGGCGGCAGGCTGCCGGAAAGGACCACCGCCGCGCACCCGGCCAGGGCCCTTTCATACGCAACGGAAAACTCCCCGAACTCCGCCACGCCGACCCGGGGACCAGGCTCGTTGAACAGGGCGGAACCGCCAGTGCGCCCATCCACGACGGCGAAGGTCCGCCGGGTCTCGCCACTGATCCGGGTAAAGGCGGTCGGCACCAGCAGTTCGCTGAGCGCCGATTCAACGCCCGTACCGGTGACCCCGCCGGTCAGTCCCATGACCAGGACCTCGGCCCCGATGGCGCGCAGCGTACGGGCCACGTTCAGCCCCTTGCCGCCGGGACGGGCGTACACCGCACTGGGCCGGTTCACTCCAGCCCAGTCCACGGCGGCCACGTGGTGGGTGATGTCCAGGGCCGGGTTGAGGCAGACGACTCCGATCATGGTGATCTGGCCGGCTCAGCGGCGAGTGAGGATGACCGAGCGGGCCAGGTTCCGCGGCCGGTCCGGGTCCAGGCCCCGGGCCCGCGCCACCGCCGCGGCGAGCACCTGGACGCGGACCAGTTCGGCCAGCGGATCCTCGTCGCTGTACCAGGCGATCCCGCCGGCCGCGGCGACCTCGGCGCCCAGCCCGTCCGGCGGGGTGCCGAACATCCACACCACGCTGCCCTCGCCGGTCACCGCGGCGGGCCCGTGCCGGTATTCCATGGCCGGGTAGGCCTCGGTCCACATCCCGGCCGCCTCGCGCAGCTTGAGCGCGGCTTCTTGGGCCAGGCCGCACGTCCAGCCGGTGCCCAGGAAGGTGAACTGGCGGGCCGTCATCATCGCGGCCGGCAACGGCTGGGCCAGCACCCGTTCCGCGTCGGCCGCGGCCGGCCCGATGTCCTCGCCGAGGTGGGCGAGAAGAAGGGCCAGTTCGGTGGTCGCGAACCGGGTCTGCACTACCGATTCCTCGTCCGCGAAACCCAGGTCGATGTTGGCATCCGCGGCTTCCGCCACCGGAGTCCCGGAGCCGGCGGTGATCGCGACCGTGGGCACGGTCCCGTGCAGGCGGTCCAGCAACTGCAGGATCTCCGTCGTGGTCCCCGACCGGGACAGCACCAGGACCCGGTCGTAGCGCCGCCCCAGCGGCATCTCGGAGGCGGCGAACGCATCGGTGTCCCCGTGCCCGGACGCCTCCCGGGCCGCCGCGTACGACTGCGCCATGAACCAGGACGTTCCGCACCCGGCCACCGCGACCCGTTCCCCGCTGGCCGGCAGTGCTCCCGCGACGCTCGCGGCCAGCCCGGCCGCCCGCCGCCAGCACGCTGGCTGCGAGGCGATCTCACGTTCCGTGCTGCCGCCTCCGGCCACCCCGGCCTCCTTGCCCATGGCTTGTCCCTCTCTCATTGCGTCGTCCGCGGCTTCCTGGGCTCAGGTCCCGGTCAGCCCGGTGGTGGCGACCGACCGGATGAAGTACCGCTGGGCCAGGAAGAAGATCACCAGCATCGGAGCCAGGCTCATCACGTTGGCGGCCATCAGCAGGGTCCACTCCGTGGCGTGCGCCCCCTGGAAGGTGGCCAGGCCCAGCGGCAGCGTCATCTGGTTCGTGGAGGTGATCGCGATCAGCGGCCACAGGAAGTTGTTCCAGGAGTCCAGGAACGTCAGCGCGGCCAGGGTGGCCAGGGCCGGTGCGGCCAGCGGCAGCACGATCTTGACCAGCACGGTGAGCCGGCTGGCCCCGTCCACCCGGGCGGACTCCTCGTACTCCAGCGGCAGGGTCCGGAAGAACTGGCGGAGGAAGAAGATGCCGAACGCGGTCGCGGCGTTGGGCAGGATGAGCGCGCCGATGTGGTTGATCCCGACCGCGGCCAGCACGTGCACGCCCAGCCACTTGGTGATGATGAACTGCGGGATCATCGTGACCTGGAACGGCACCATGAGCGTGGCCATGATGACCACGAACAGAACGCCGCGGCCGAGGAAGCGGAACCGGGCGAACGCGTACCCGGCCAGCGAGCAGAAGACCAGGTTGCACAGCACGGTGACCACCGCGACCACTGCACTGTTCACGAAGAAGTGGCCAAACGGCGCGCTGTTCAGCGCATCCGGGTAGTTGGCGAACCGCAGTGCATGCGGAATGAGGATGGGCGGGAAGTGCAGCGCCTCGGACGGGGTCTCCAGCGACGTGATCAGCAGCCAGAAGAACGGGAAGATCAGGATCAGGGTGGCCGGGACCAGGACCAGGTGCCACGGGCTGAATGGCAGCCGCGCCCGGCGCCGGGCGGGCGGGACGCCGCCGCCGGCGGAGGACAAGATCCCGCCGCGGGCGGGCGCCGAGGTCGCCATTATGACCGGTAATACGTGAATCGCCGGCCGACCCGGAACTGGATCGCGGTGACCACGAGGATAATGAGGAACAGGAAATAGGCGATGGCTGAGGCGTAGCCGAAGTTGAAGTTCTGGAAGGCCTGGTCGTAGAGGTAATAGACGAGGACCGTGGTGGCGTTCAGCGGACCGCCCTGGGTGCTGAGGTAGACCTCGTCGAACAACTGCAGCGCGTTGATGGTGAGCCATACGGCGAGGAACAGCGACGCCGGGCTGAGCAGCGGCAGCGTGACCCTGCGGAAGGTCCTCCAGCGGGACGCCCCGTCGATAGACGCCGCTTCCAGCAGGGTCTGCGGCACCCCCTGGAGCGCGGCCAGGTAGATGACGACCGCGAACCCGGTCCAGCCCCAGATTGTCATGATCACGATCACGTACAGGGCCTCGGACGGTGAATTGAGGAACTGCTGCGGAGGCACGCCTACCAGGCTGAGGAAGTAGTTGACGAC
Source organism: Streptosporangiaceae bacterium (assembly GCA_036803065.1). GTDB lineage: Bacteria > Actinomycetota > Actinomycetes > Streptosporangiales > Streptosporangiaceae > JAWWPY01. The sequence continues at coordinate 730 of DAIRVB010000259.1, read as the reverse complement.
CCCGTAGGTGGGGTCGAACAGCCAGATGAAGACGATCGCCTCGCTGATCGTGGAGATGGCCATCGTCGCGTACGCCGCGGTCCGGTAGATGGAGATGAAGCGGATCTTCCGGTTCATGGCCACGGCGAGGAACAGTCCGACGATCATCGTCCCGGGTACGAACAGAATCGTGTAGATCAACGTGTGCCCGATGGCCTGCCCCACGATCGGGTCGTGCACCATCTGCCGGTAATTCTTCAGCCCCACGAACGGCGTGCTCGGCGAGAGGAGGTTGGACCGCTGGAAGGACATCAGCGCCGACCAGACGATCGGCACCGCGCCGAACAGCAGGATGATCACGACCCCGGGGGTGACGAACGCCCAGCCGGCGAAATGCTCGGAGGACACCATCCGCCGGCGG
>DAIRVB010000259.1:0-320 GCA_036803065.1 Streptosporangiaceae bacterium | reverse complement strand
CTACCAGGCCGACCGGAAGCTGGAGGCCCTCTGGTGGTGGCAGTACTCCTACTTCAATCACTGGGGAACCCACGCCGGGGCCGCCCTGCGCGCCCTGCACGCGGTAGTCGCGCACGCCCGCCTGGACGTCGCAATGTAATTCGGGGGGACGACCCCCCGATCGCCGCTTCGCGCCGAGCGGCGGCAAGCCGCCGCGGTTGCGACCAGCCCGGCGCCGCAGTGCTAGCCCGGGGGGACGACCCCCCGCTCCGCTTTCCCGGGGAACTGCCCCCGGCCCCCGCGATCGCTGGCTCGGCGGGGACACGCCTTCGGCGCGCCCC
>DAIRVB010000258.1:0-6529 GCA_036803065.1 Streptosporangiaceae bacterium | reverse complement strand
CCTGTCACATCCGTACAGGGCCGGGTCGTGGCAGCGGGGGCGGACGCGGTGACGCTGGAGATCGATGGCGAGCAGCGCGAGTTCGGCTACCGGGACCTCGGGCCCGGCAGGGTGCAGGTGGAATTCGGCAACACGGGGGCCGCGGGGGCGGTCTCCGGGACGTCCGGCGACGAGGGGGAGCGGGATGGACATTGACCTGAGCGTCCTGCGCAGCCTGGAGAGCGAGAAGGACATCTCGATGGACCTGGCCATCAAGGCCATCGAGGACGCGCTGCTGGTCGCGTATCACCGCAGCGGGGAGGTGGCTGCCACGGCCCGGGTCGAGGTGGACCGCGGCAGCGGGCACGTCACCGTCTGGGGCGCGGAGACCGCCGAGGACGGCACGGTGCTGCGGGAGTATGACGACACGCCGAGCGGGTTCGGCCGGATCGCGGCGACCACGGCGCGCCAGGTGATTTTGCAGCGGCTCCGTGACGCCGAGGACGAACTGACCTTCGGGGAGTACGCGGGCCGTGAGGGGGACATCGTGGCCGGCGTGATCCAGCAGGGCAAGGACCCCAGGGCGGTCCTCGTCGACCTGGGCAAGATCGAGGCCATCCTGCCGCCGTCCGAGCAGGTTCCCGGCGAGCGGTATGCGCACGGCGAGCGGCTGCGCTGCTACGTGCTGCATGTCCGCAAGGGGTATCGCGGACCGTCGGTGACCCTGTCCCGCACCCATCCCAACCTGGTGAAGAAGCTGTTCTCACTGGAGGTGCCGGAGATAGCCAGCGGGGCGGTGGACATCGTCGCCCTCGCCCGCGAGGCGGGCCATCGCACCAAGATCGCTGTGATCTCGCGCCAGGCCGGGGTGAATGCCAAAGGCGCCTGTATCGGGCCGATGGGCAGCAGGGTGCGGAACGTAATGGCCGAATTGCACGGAGAGAAGATCGACATCGTCGATTTCGCCGAGGATTCCGCCCAGTTCGTGGCCAACGCGCTGTCCCCGGCCCGGGTATCCCGGGTGATCGTCATTGACCCGCACGCCAGGGTGGCGCAGGTGATCGTGCCCGACTACCAGCTGTCCCTGGCGATTGGCAAGGAGGGGCAGAACGCGCGCCTAGCCGCGCGGCTGACCGGATGGAAGATCGACATCAGGCCGGATACCGCGGCTGACGGGTCACCTGCCGCCGGCGCCATCGCGGCGGCGGCGGCCGACCCCGCGGACGACGCGGCCCGCCCTGCGGGCGCAGCGGGCGCCGGGCACGGTGCCGCCGACGCGCCGGCGAGGTAGGCTTAGCTCGACAATGACCAGACGGTCCTTGCGGCCAGTCCGGGCCGCGCCTGCGATCCGGACATGTATAGGTTGCAAGGGCCGTGCGGCCAAGTCTGATTTGCTGCGCTTGGTGGCGGCAGGGGACGACATCGTTCCCGACCCTCAAGCGCGGTTGCCCGGCCGGGGCGCGTACCTGCATCCCCGCCAGGAATGCTTCGAGCTAGCGCAGCGCCGAAGGGCGTTTCCGCGGGCGCTACGCCTGCCGGGACCGTTCGGTGCCAGCAGGCTCGCGGAGTACCTGGCGGCGCAGTACGAAGGACCTTCGCAGGTCCGCCCGGGCTGAGCGGCCGGGGCTGAGGCGGAAACGGCAGTACTGCCGGGAAAGCGGGATCAGTTGTGATGAGCGCGCGATGAGAACGCGTCGATGAGCACCAGAAGCTGACGCCGGCCGGAGCACGCGCTGCCCCGGACCGGCCACGATGGTCCGGATGAGCCGGACCGACCAGAGGGAGCGCAGTGGCGAAGGTCCGGGTGTACGAACTCGCGAAGGAGTTCGGAGTAGAGAGCAAGGCCGTGATGGCCAGGCTCCAGGAAATGGGCGAATTCGTCCGTTCCGCGTCGTCGACGATCGAAGCGCCGGTCGTCCGCAGACTCAAAGAGGAATTCTCAGCTCAGGCGCCGAAGGCCCAGGCTCGTAAGCCCAGGGCGGCGGGGCCGTCAGAGGGCGTGCCGGTTGCGCCCGTGCCTAGTGGTGCAGGGCCGGCCGGTGCCGTGCCCGCCGGGACAGTGGCGGATGGCGCAGCCACCGGCGGGCAGAACGGCGGCCGCACGGCACCACGGCCCGGCCCGGCCCGGCCGCAGGCACCCTCCGTGGATGCCCCGGCCGCCGGGATCAGTCCGCAGGACATCAGCCCGCAAGCGACCGGCCCCGCTGCGGCCACCGACCGGACCGCGGCCGCGACCCCGGCTCCGGCCCCGGCCCCGGCCCCGGCCGTGACGCGGCCGCAGGCACCGGTGCCGAGGGTTCCCGTCGAGGGCATCCCGCCGGTGGCTGGGTCACCGCCGCAGACGGCGCCCGCGTCGGCGCCACGGTCGGCCGGCCCGCGCCCGGGCGGGGCGCCGTCAGGCGCGCCGCCGTCAGGCGCGCCCAGGCCCGGCGGCTCACGTGGCGCACCGCGCCCCGGACCGCGGCCAGGAAACAACCCATTCAGTTCCACCGCCACCGGGATGGGCTCCGCTCCGCGCGGGCCCCGTCCCGGGCAGCCGGCGCAGCCCGGGCAGCCGGGGCCCGCGAGCACCGGTCAGCCCGGTGCCCGGCCGGCCGGCCCACGCCCACCGGCCGGGCGGCCCAGTCCCGCGGACATGCAGCGCCCGGGCGGCCCGCGTCCGGGCGGTCCGCGGCCAAGCCCCAGCAGCATGCCGCCCAGGCCTGCTCCTGGCCGTGGCGGTCCTGGCGGCGGTCCTGGCGGCGGTCCTGGCCGTGGCGGTCCCGGCGGCGCTCCGGGTCGCGGTGGCCCGGGTGGCGGCGCCGGCGCCGGTGCTGGTGCCCGTCCGGGTGGCCGTGGCGGTCCCGGCGGCGCTCCGGGTCGCGGTGGCCCCGGTGGCGGTACCGGCGGCGCGCGTCCTGGCGGCCTCGGCGGCGGTGGCGGCGGAGCCAGGCCAGGTGGCGGCGGGCGCGGCAGGAGCGGCACGCAGGGCGCGTTCGGGCGGGCCGGTGGCCGGCCCGCACGCGGCCGCAAGTCACGCAAGCAGCGGCGCCAGGAATTCGACAACATGCAGGCGCCGGCGATCGGCGGCGTGCAGATCCCGCGCGGGAATGGCCAGGTCATCCGGCTGTCGAGGGGCGCGTCACTAAGCGACTTCGCCGACAAGATCGGGGTCAACCCGGCCTCGCTCGTCCAGGTGCTTTTCCACTTGGGCGAGATGGTCGCCGCGACCCAGTCGGTGAATGACGAGACGCTGCAGTTGCTCGGCGCGGAACTCAACTACAACGTGCAGGTGGTCTCCCCGGAGGAAGAGGACAGGGAGCTGCTGGAGTCGTTCGACATAGAGTTCGGCGAGGACGAAGGCGGCGAGGAGGCTCTCGCGGCGCGTCCGCCGGTGGTCACCGTCATGGGCCACGTCGACCACGGCAAGACCAAGCTGCTCGACGCGATCAGGCACACGAACGTGGCGGCCCGCGAAGCGGGAGGCATCACCCAGCACATCGGCGCCTATCAGGTCACCACCGCGGTGGACGGCCAGGAACGCAAGATCACCTTCATCGACACCCCGGGCCACGAGGCGTTCACCGCCATGCGGGCCCGCGGGGCGGAGACGACCGACCTTGTCGTGCTGGTGGTGGCGGCGGACGACGGCGTGAAGCCGCAGACCACCGAGGCGCTCAACCACGCCCAGGCGGCCGGGGTGCCGGTCGTCGTGGCGGTCAACAAGGTGGACAAGGAAGGCGCCGACCCGCAGCGGGTGCGCTCGCAGCTCACCGAGTACGGGCTCGTCGCCGAGGAGTTCGGCGGCACCACCCAGTTCGTGGATGTCTCCGCGAAGGCGGGCACGGGCATCGACACCCTGCTCGAGGCGATCATCCTGACCGCGGACGCCGAGCTCGACCTGCGGGCCAACCCGCTGCAGCCCGGCCAGGGCGTCGCGATCGAGGCCCATCTGGACCGCGGCCGCGGCCCGGTGGCGACCGTGCTGGTGCAGCGCGGCACTCTGCATGTCGGCGACTCCATCGTCGCTGGCGAGGCCTTCGGCCGGGTGCGGGCGCTCTTGGACGAGAATGGCGCGCCCGTTCCTGACGCCCCACCGTCGCGCCCCGTGCAGGTGCTCGGCCTCACGGCCGTCCCCGGTGCGGGCGACAGTTTCCTCGTGGTCACCGACGACCGGATGGCCAGGCAGATCGCCGAACGGCGTGAGGCGCGTGAGCGCAACGCCATGTTCGCCCAGCGCCGGCCCAGGGTCACGCTGGAGGACCTGGAGTCCGCGCTCAAGTCGGGTGAGCGGGAAGAACTGCTGCTCATCATCAAGGGTGACGTATCCGGGTCGGTCGAGGCCCTGGAGGATGCGCTCCTCAAGATCGATGTGGGCGAGGAAGTGGTGCTGCGGGTCATCGGCCGGGGCGTGGGCGCCATCACCCAGGACGACGTCAACCTGGCCATCGCCTCGGAGGCCGTGATCGTGGGCTTCAATGTCCGGCCCGCTGGACGGGCCGGGGAGCTGGCCCAGCGCGAGGGTGTCGACATCCGCTACTACTCGGTCATCTACCAGGCGATCGAGGAGATCGAGGCCGCGCTCAAGGGCATGCTCAAGCCCGAGTTCGAGGAGATCCAGCTCGGCACGGCCGAGGTCAGGGAGATCTTCCGGGTACCGAAGATCGGCAACGTGGCCGGCTGTCTCGTGCGATCCGGCACGATCACCCGCAACAGCAAGGCGCGCCTGGTGCGGGACGGCGTCGTCGTGTCCGACAACCTCAATGTGGGCTCACTGCGCAGGTTCAAGGACGACGTGACCGAGGTCCGCGACGGCTACGAGTGCGGCATCGGCATCGGCTACAGCGATGTCAAGGTCGGTGACGTGATCGAGACGTTCGAGATGCGAGAGAAGCCGAGGGACTAGCGGCGTGCCCCGGGCGCGCCTGATGGCGCGCCCGGGGCCGGCCCTGGCCCAGCCGGAGAGGCCATCGTGTATGCCACGGCCGGGGAGGCCCCGTGTATCTCGGTGCCCTGACGCTGGACGTGCTGCTCGGCGACGTGCGTTCGCTTAAGCAGAAACGCTCGGTGGTGTCCTCGCTCGTCGCCGAGGTCAGGCGCCGTCATCCCGGCGTGGCCGTGGCCGAAACGGGCCACCTTGACCGGTACCGGCGGACGGAGATCGGGGTGGCCGTGGTGGCATCCACAGCGGCGCACGTCGTGGAGATGCTCGACGCGTGCGAGCGGCTGGTGGCGGAGCGCCCAGAGATCGAATTGCTGTCCGCGCGGCAACGGCTGCTGAATGAGGAGGAGTGACAGACCATGGACGCAGCCCGGGCTCGCAAGCTCGGCGACCGGATCGCCCGGATCGTGGCTGAGATGCTGGAACGGCGGGTGAAGGATCCCCGGCTGGGATTCGTCACGGTCACCGCGGCCAAGCTCACCAACGACCTGCGCGAGGCCACTGTCTTCTACACGGTGTACGGATCGCCCGAGGAACGGGCGGAGACCGCGGCCGCGCTGGCCAGCGCGACCGGGCTGATCCGTGCCGAGGTGGGCCACCAGACCGGCCTGCGGCACACGCCGTCGCTGGCGTTTGTGGCCGACGCGGTACCAGAGGGTGCGCGGCGGATGGAGGACCTGGTAGCGAAGGCCCGCGCGGCGGACGCCCAGCTGGCCGCGGTGCGGGAAGGCGCGGTCCCGGCCGGTGACCCTGACCCCTACCGGCCTGCTCCCGGGTCGGCCGAGACCGACGAGCCCGACGAGGCCGGCTCCGGCGGCGGTGATCTTCTCGGCGGAACCGCCGGCGGCGGTCATCGCGGCGCGGGATACTCACCAGCGTGAGCGTCGCGTCGCCCCAGGCCGCCGGCGGTCGGCCGGGAATTCAGGTCGATGACTGGACCAGGGCGGTCGCCCTGCTGGACGGGGCCGACGAGGTCTGCCTCGCCTGCCACGTGCGCCCGGACGGGGACGCGCTCGGATCGATGCTCGCTGTCGCGCACGCGCTCCGCGCGCCGGGGCGGTCCCGCCAGCCGCACGTCATCGCGTCATTTGGCGACCAGCCTTTCGAGATCCCGGGGATCTTGCGGTTCCTGCCCGGCACTGACCTGCTCAGCCCGCCGGCCCGGTACCCGGAGCGGCCGCGGCTGATGGTCACCTTCGACGTCGGCAGCATCGACCGCCTGGGCCTGCTCGCGCCCAGCGCCTCCCGTGCGGACGAGCTGATCGTGATCGACCACCACCCCTCCAATACCCGGTTCGGCACGGTCCACCTGATCGACCCGGACGCGGCCGCCACCGCGGTGCTCGCCGCAGACCTCATCAGCGCTCTCGGTGCCGTGCTGACCAGGGAGATCGCTTTCGGCCTCTATGCCGGGCTGGTCACCGACACGGGCTCCTTCAAGTACTCCTCGACCTCGCCCGCGGTGCACGAACTGGCCGCGCGGCTGCTCGGCACCGGAATCGAGCCCGGCGCGGTGGCGCGAGAGCTCTGGGACCGGGCTCCGTTCGGCTATCTCAGCCTTCTGTCGGCGGCCCTCGGCCGGGCGGAACTTGACCTGGCCCAGGCCGGCGGGCACGGCCTGGTCTGGAC
>DAIRVB010000257.1:0-6548 GCA_036803065.1 Streptosporangiaceae bacterium | reverse complement strand
GGAAGAGGGCCGTCACCGCGAACCAGTCGGCAACGCCTCCGACCATGGAGGCCTCTGCGCCGGCCTGCACATAGCCAAGAAGGATCCCGTGGGCGCCGGCCGCGGTCACGGCCACAAACAGAACCGTTACCCCCGCGAGGAGAGCAGTGGCCCGCCGGCGCGCGGCGGCAAGGCCGCGGGCCCGCTGGGCCGCCGACTCATGCCCGGGCGCGGGTACCGGCGAAGCGGACATCGGTGCGGCAGGTTCCATCTGGCAGCCCCCGGTCAGTCCGCGGTGCAGGGCGGAAAACGACAATCAGATCCGCCAACGATATTGACCGGGCTCACGTCCTGGCCGGGACGGGGTAGCGCAGTCAGGTCGATGGCGCCACCATGATGTCCCATGACGGCAAGCAAATCTGCGGCGAACTGATCGGCCTCATGGCGCGCCAGTGCTGCTGGGGTGAACGATCTGCTGCCTTCACCGGGTACCGCCGCCCACGTCAGCAGGAACTTCTGGTGAGGGCGAACGGATGTGCAATTTGGTTCGGGTCAGCCTACCGAATCGACTCGATATAAAGGGCCGGGTGCCGTAACCGGTGCCGAGTTGGTGCAGTCCACCAGGCCGATCGGCTGCAGGTTCGTGTCGAAATTGGGAGCCCAGACGAAGGTGCCGCCGTTGCTCTGGGATGCCTGCGGGCAGCCCGCCAGGTTCAGCCCGGTTGTCACGTCGTCTACCGACCCGTCGTCGATCAGAACCGTGTCCGCCGGCAGGGAGTTCGTGCAGGTGGCAGGGAACGGATCGGCCACGGCGGGATCGCTGATGGATGCCGTGCCCGTCCTGGTGTGGCGTGAGCACTGATTGTCGGGCTCAGGCTCGAGCGTCAGCCTGACCACGTAGCCGGCATCTGCGCCGGGCAATCACGGCGTCAGTCCGCGAGAGATCGATGACGCCACCAGCGCGTGGATCGCCGCATGCGACGAGCTGGCCGTACACGCGCCACGCTCCAGCCGGCCGCCGCGCCGACTGACATCCAGCACCCGCGCCCTCTTTGACGAGCCACGTTGCCCGGCGCGCCCGGCGCACGGTCTCAGAGCCACCCCGTACCCGTTCCCAGCACCGGAAGCGCTCCGCCGTCCTCCCACCTGCAAGAAGCGTGCCTTGGGACAGCCGGTCAGTATCGCGAGTGGCAATCGAGTGGCACTTTTCAGCGAGATGTTCACCGGACATATAATCGAAAAAGCTCAGTAAGCTGGAGCCCCCTTACGGAATCGAACCGTAGACCTTCTCCTTACCATGGACAACCAGTCGGTCCCTGTAACCGTCACACAGGCTCTGAGCAGGCTCGACACGGGCTGGCGCTAGCTGCTACTGGCCACAGCAAGCGTTTGCTGGCGGCATTCTGCCCCCCAAATGCCCCCGAAATGATCTTTTGGCGAGCAGCCCGGTGGAACGGGGCTCGGTGACCGCGCACACGTTCGAACTTCTGGCGTTGCATGTACCTCATTACGACGGGCAGCCGTCGATGTGCGCCACGACGGGTTGGTCGGCCTGGCAGGTCGCCACGTCAGCGTCGGCGACCTGCTAGCCGACCAGCGGGTCGCCCTGCCAATGGACGGCACTCAGAGGCCGATATCGGACGGCTAGTCCCGGTGACAGGAACACTCGCTTGTAAGGATTGTCACCGCCGCTCCCTCACCTGGTATCTCCCCCATCAGCGCAGGTCGGCGGGAGCAGGACTGAGCACAACGAAGCTTGCCGTTGACACTCGGTGAGCAGAACGGGCTCCCATTCGCGCTCCCAGTTCACGATCACAGACTGCTGGACGCAGCTTGCCAAGACCGGCTGCGCCGGCGCAGGGCCACGATCCACGCGAAGGTCGCCCGGCACAACATGTCCGCTACGTACGGCGATCGCAATTATCCGGCAGCCACTGGCGGTGGCATGCGACCCTCAGGTCGACGCCGTCCCTAGGTGATGGTCCAGGTGAACGAGGCTGGTGTCGATGCGCCGGTGTTGTCGGTGACCGTGACGGTGACGCTGGAGGTGCCCGCCGTTGTCGGCGTGCCGGAAATCAGGCCGGATGAGTTGATCGACAGCCCGGCCGGGAGGCCGGTTTCGGTGTAGGTGAGCGTCTGGCCGGATGCCGAGTCGCTCGCCTGGATCTGCAGGCTGGCCGCTGTGCCCACGGTACCGGCCTGGCTACCGGGGTTGGTCACCGTGATGGTGTTGGCGGGCTGGACGTAGATCGTGACCGTTTTTCCCTGTGCCAGCATTGTGCCGGCCTGCGGGTTCTGCGCATACACGGTGCCTGCCGGGACGCTTGGCCGGCCCCGCTGGTCGACCTCGTGCACCTTGAAGCCCTGGCTCTTCAGGATGCTTTTGGCCGTGCCAGCCGGATCACCCGTGACGTCCTGCACCTTGGTGCCCCCGGCCGAGATGTCGATGGTGATGTCGCTGCCGGGGTTCACCTTGGTGCCCCCGGCCGGATCTTGCTGCACCACGGTGCTGGCGGGTGCCGTTGACGTGGTGTCCGTCGTGACGACGGTGTGCAGGCCGGCGTTCGTCAGCTTCGCCTGCGCCGCGCCGACGTCCTCGCCTACCACGTCCGGCACACTTACCTGCTGCTGGCCAGCGGACACAAAGACCTTGACGACGCTGCTGGCGGCGACCATGGCGCCGCTGTGCGGGCTGGTGCCAATGACGTGGCCCCGGTGCACCGACTGGGATGCCTGGTCAATGCGCTGCGGCCGCAGGTGGCCGACGGCGATCTTCTGCGACGCCCGCTCATACGTTAGGCCTGTGACCTGCGGTACCGCATATTTCTTGGCACCGCCGCCACTGGTAACCAGCAGGTACCCGACCGCGATGACCGCCGCCAGCACCACCACGCCTAACAGCCCCCACAACACCGCCCGCCTGCCACCCGGCGGCTCCTGCCCGGCGCCGTACCCGACACCCGGGATCGCGCTGGCTGGTGACGCGACCATCGTCGCGACGCCGATGCGCTGGGTGTGCTGGAGCATCTCGGGAGACGGGGGCCAGGTGGGCGTGCCAGACATGGCGCGCTCGATGTCGGCGCGCATGTCCGCGGCGTTCTGGTAACGGTCGGCCGGGCTTTTGGCCATGGCCTTGAGCACGACCGCGTCCATCCAGCGCGGGATCTCCGGGTCGGCCTGCGACGGGGGCACCGGGTTCTCGCGGACATGCTGGTAAATGATCGCGACCGGCGAGTCACCAGTGAACGGCGGCCGCCCGGTGAGCAGCTCATACAGCAAGCAGCCGGCCGAGTACAGGTCGCTGCGGGCATCCACCCGTTCGCCGCGGGCCTGCTCCGGTGACAGATACTGCGCGGTGCCGATCACCTGGGAGGTCTGGGTTATCGTGACCTGGCTGCCGGTCAGCGAGCGGGCGATGCCGAAGTCCATCACCTTGACCTCACCTGCGCGGGTCAGCATGATGTTCGCCGGCTTGATGTCGCGGTGCACAATGCCGTGGCGGTGGCTGTAGTCCAGTGCACGCAGCACACCGCCGACGATCTCCAGCGCGCGTTTCGGCAGCAACCGCCGGCCGTCGCGGAGCAGGTCGCGCAGCGTCTGGCCGTCGACGTACTCCATCACGATGTAGGGCACGGGAGCGGGGCCGGCCAAGTCCTCACCGGTGTCGTAGACCGCGACGATCGACGGGTAGTTGAGCGAGGCGGCGGACTGCGCCTCCCGCCGGAAACGCTCCTGGAAAGCCTGGTCACCGGCCAGGTCATCGCGGAGCGTCTTCACAGCGACAACACGGCCCAGGCGGATGTCACGCGCCCGGTATACCTCGGCCATGCCACCACGCCCGGCCACTCCGTCGAGCTCATAGCGGCCACCAAGAAGCCGAGGCTGAGTCATATCTCACCGTACTCTTAACCGCCCTGACCCTGCCGGCCCAAGCGGTCTGGGGGTCACGGGCCAGCCGGAAAGCCGCGATACCAGCTAGACGCGGCTTCTGGGCAGAGCGGGCTACGGCGGGCTTGACCTACCCGGACCACGGAGGCGCCTTATGCAGGTTGATCCCGGCGTACGCGTTGATCAAGAAGGTGCCTCTGCGGCAAACAAGGCGGTTGTCCAAGACCGCCGAGCCCCACAGGCGACTTCCATGCTGCCAACAGACGCGAGCGGGCCGGTGCCGGGGAACCCCGAGCAGGTGGCGGCCGTCACGGTGGACGTGCGTCCCGCAGCCAGCGTCCCCTGTAACTGCCGCTGACGGCCTGGAGGACTGATTCCGCAAACGGTGTTTCCGCCCGATCACGCCAGGCTTGATGGCCTGACGGGCGAGGTGCCGTGATGATCGCGACACTGGATGACGTGACTGCGAAGAAGAAGAGGCCAGAGCCGACCGCTGAGGAGGTGGCGGCGAGGGAGCTGCTGCGCCGAGCCCGTTCAGCGCGAGCAGCGAGGTCAGCGCATGCTCGGCCGCGGGACGGCCTGCGAGGCATTTCGGTGAGTGCCGTGTACACGCTGGAGCGTAATCTCTGCCACCGTTCCTTGTTTGTTCGAAGACGCGTCAACGCAGCCACGGCAAGCTCGGTCGGCTGCCATTGACGCGGTCGCCGTGCGGGACCTACCGTCGCCGTCATCAGGGGAGATGGGGCCGGTGCTGCTGATCGTGATGTATGACTCCGGGACCTGGCGCGTACAGCCGGGCCAGACGCTCACGTTCGGCAGAGGGCAGGAGTGCACCATTAAGCTGCCCGGCCGTGACCTTGGCCTGTCGCGGATGGCTGGCAGCCTGCGCTTCTGCGATGGGATCTGGTGGCTGCGGAACGAGAGTTCTTCATCGCTGCTGCATCTGTCTGGGGATCGCGGGTTCCGGGCAGACCTGCCACCAGGCATGCGTTTACCTGTGCAGGAGTGGCATGCCAAGGTGGGGCTCCAAGGCGTGCTTGCCGACTACACGCTGCGACTGCGCTTGCCTGACCTCGATGACGTCTCAGATGTTGAGGGCCAGCCAGGGCAAGCCAGCGGTGCACCTGCGGGGTCGCCACCAGCGCGCACCGGCGATCATCTGGTGACAAGCACCCGGTACCGTCCTCCGCTCACAGACTCCGACCGGCTGGTGCTGACGGCCCGGTTCGAGGAATACCTCAGCTGGCGGCACGTCGGTGCCCCTGCACCACGGTCGGCAAAGGACACCGCCGAGCGGATCGGGTGGCAGCCGCACACGGTGGCCAAGCGCTGCGAAAACATCCGGGATCGCTATTCACGGCTGGGCGTTCCAGGTTTGCACGGCCCGCGAGCCCTGGAGGAGCTTGCCGCACTGCTGATCTCGACCGGCGAACTGACCGGGGAAGACTTGCTGCGCCTGCCCGGCCAGGCTCAGCCCAGCTGAAGGCTACCTCGCCGGTCAGGCAGGCGGGCAGCCGGAAGTACGCCTGGATGCCCGGATTGGCCCGGCATCGAGGCCGGAGCCGCTGCCAGGTGCCGTAGCCGCCTGATTCAGTGCCAGTTGAACCTCGGCACGTTGGCGCGGACACCCAATTAGCGTGCAGCGCGTGAGCCGGAGGTTGACGGCCTCGGATCGCATGCCCATGAGAGCCCTGAAGGCCCGCGGCTCGGTAACAGCATGCAGGGCTGTGGTGTTGTCGCTGTTGTAGGCGGATGCCAGATACGCCATCGCGGCCTGCGGGGTATCGAAGTGCGGCCCGGCGCACCCGGATGCCGGAGCCGGCGGTGAGGCCTGCGGCGCGGGTGGGGCCGCAGTCCCGCCCGGCGCCACCGGCGGTGGGGTGACCGGCTGGCTGAGGACGCTCACCGGCCGGGATGCGGAGGCCGGCGGCCGCGGGCTCGCGGTAGCCGCCGGGCGCGTCGTAGCGGCGCAGCCAGCAGCGAGTGTGACCGAACTCGCCGCGAGGGCTAGCGCGGCGAGCCGGCCCAGAGCTGAGCGCCGTCGTGTCCAGCGCGCAGGTAGCCGGCCCGTCGATTCGGCGCCCGGCGTTCCCCGGTGCAGGGCTGAAGTGATCATGATATCTCCCCGTGGTCATCCGCGGCGATCCGCCGCGTCCTAAGCCCGAGGGTGGGATGGGAACGAGATCGCGACAAGGGAAGGCCTCCCCACGCGGGGAGGCCTCCCCCATCAGCCGTCACAACCACGCGGCCAGGGCCACGCCAACGGCCCCGGCCCCGTCAAACCGTGCGCGCGCTCGCGGCACCATCACCACGGACCATCCCATGCGTGCCCGGCGCTGCGGGGGCGGACGGCGCGAGCCGATCGCGCCGCGGCCAGCCCCGGGATGGGGAGGTCTCCCCACAACCGCCGGGCCGGCACCCAGTCATAAGCACTGCATGAGTCCTTGACCGTCGAGCACGCGCGGGCGGCACCGCGCACCAGAGCCACAGGAGAAAGCCAATGAGAACCTCCGACATCGATAACCAGCCGCCGCGTGCAGCGCTGCTGCGGCCGGGACTGCGTGGTCTGGCGCTGGCCGCCGCTGTGTGTCCGGTGGTCCTAGCCTCCGCCTGCGCCAGCCGGGCCCCGCTGCGCGCGGCGGGGCCCGATCTCGTCGCGACCGTGGCCTCCGCGAGCCGGG
>DAIRVB010000256.1:0-6557 GCA_036803065.1 Streptosporangiaceae bacterium | reverse complement strand
GGTCCGGCTACTGCCGAACCCTGAGGTGCCGAGGTGGAGCACTCCCGGGATGCCGGCTCCGGGGCTGATCCGGGCGCGGCGCAGGCTGATCAGGGCCCGCCACGCGTCCGGGTCCATGCCCGCGGAGCGGACGGCGGTGAGCGGGATGCGCACGTTCCCGCGGAACGTGCAGATTTTCTCCAGGGGCGACAGGCGAACGACAAGATCGCCGCCGTCCACAACCAGTGCTGCCATACGCTCTCCTTCTGTCGTCGCGCCTTCTGCCGTCGCGGGGACGGGTCAGCCGACGCCCAGCGCCCGCAGGCCGGCGGTCGTGCCGGCCGCGGCCAGGATAACCACGAGGAAAGGGGCGCGGGCGGTCAGCGCCAGGACGGCTGCGCCGAGACCGGCCAGGCGCGCCGGATCGATCGCCACGGCCTGCCCGCGGCCGAACACCTCCACGGCCGTCAGCCCGGCGAGCAGCGCCACGGGCACCAGGCTCGCGAAACGGCGGGCCCTGGGGCTGGCCAGCACCCGTGGCGGCACGGTCAGGCCGGCCAGTTTGAGGGCGTAGCAGCCGACCGCGGTGGCCAGCACCCCGATCCAGATCGCGGTCACGCGGGCTGCCCCCCGTCCTTGGATGGCCGGACCGGCATGAGCGCGGCGCACAGGGCCGCGGACGCGGCCAGGACCACGGGCAGGCCGGCCGGGCAGAACGGGGTGGTGCCCAGCGCGATGACCGTCCCGGCCAGCGCGACGGCACGCTCGGTCCGGCCCTCGCGCAGCCGAGGCCAGAGCAAAGCCAGGAAGGCGGCCGGCCCGACCACGTCCAGCCCGAACGACGCGGGCGAGCCCAGCCTGCCCGCGCCGAGCGCGCCGGCCAGCGTCGCCAGATTCCAGGTGAGGTAGAGGCTGATGAACGTGCCGCGGAACGCTGCCCGCGCCGCGGCCGGATCAGCCTGCGCGAGGGCCATGGCGGTCGACTCGTCAGTGATCCCGTGGGCGGCCAGGATCCGGCCCGGCCCGCGGGCCCGCAGCAGTCCGGCCAGGCGCAGCCCGTACAGCCCGTTCCTGCTGCCCAGCAGGACGGCACCGGCCACGCCCGCGGCCAGGCTACCGCCCCCAGCAATGGCGCCGGCCAGCGCGAACTGCGACGCGCCTGTGTAGGCGAGCAAGCTCAGCACGGACGCCTGGGCCACGGTCAGCCCGGAGCTGACGGCCGCCGCGCCGAACGCGAGGCCCGAGGTACCCACGGCCAGCCCCAGCACCAGCCCATCCCGGGCCGCGCGGGCCGGCGAGTTAGCCCGCGGCCCGTCGGCAACAGCTTCGTCGGCGACATCTGCCATAGGGGGACGCTACGCGGCGCTCCCGGTCGCGGTCTTGAACAATATTGCGGCCTAAACGTGTTGCAGGCCCGTGGTGCCGGTGCCGTGCGCCCGCTGGTACGCACCGGGCGGGACGCCGACGACCCGCTTGAAGTGCCTGCCGAGGTGGGCCTGGTCGGCAAAGCCGGCCTCCGCCGCGACCTCGGCGGGCGGCATGCCGTTGTCCAGGAGCCCGCGGGCGATCCGCACCCGCACCTGGTTCAGGTACGCGTGCGGGGGAAGCCCGGTCTCGGCCCGGAACGCCCGCAGCAGCGCATGCGGCCCGAGGCCGGTGAGCTGGGCGAGCTCGCCGAGGGGCGGCGGGGCCGTCACCCGCTCGTGCAGCAGTTCCCGGGCGGTGCGGACAGCGCGCACGCTGCGCCGGTGGCCCGCCGCCGGTTCCCTTCCAGCTGGCAGCGCGTGCCTTCCCAGCAGCCCGGCCAGAGCGGCATGCAGGACGCTCGACGCGGCGAGCGGATCACCGTGCTCGGCCGCCAGGTGCGCCGCCCGGACCAGCTGGGCGCTCCGCTCGTCGTCCACCACCGTCTCAGCGAAGCGCGGGGTACCCGGCGCCGCGCCCAGGTCCGCCGCGACATCTTCGACCACCCGCACGCTGGGGTACAGCACGCGGTACGACCAGCCTTCCGGGATGCCAGCGTGGCCGGTATGGACGACTTCCGGGTTCAGCAGGGCCACCGCCCCCCGCCCGGCCCGCAGCAGGCTCCGGCCATGCTCGAACTCCTCGACGCCCTCCTCGATCAGGGCGATGGTGTACGTCTCGTGCGCGTGCTTCGCATAGCGGTGCGTGACGTACCTGGCCCGCAGCAGGTCCACGCCAGGAACCCCGGCGTGCCGCCAGTACCGCGCCTGCTCCACCGCCCCAGTAGAGCACGTACGCCGCGGCATCCCGCCGGGCTCGTCCGCTGCCACCGGAAATACGCCGCCCGTGGGAAATGTGCGGGATACGGGATAAGACAGGAGACATGACAGGCAGGGCGCTGGTGCTTGGCGGCGGCGGGGTGACGGGTGTCGCCTGGGAGCTCGGGGTGCTCGCCGGGCTCGCGCAGCAGGGCACAGATCTCAGCGGGGCGGACCTCGTCGTCGGCACCTCAGCGGGATCAGTCGTCGGGGCCCAGCTGACCTCGGGGGTCAGTGTGGGGGAGCTGTACGCGGCCCAGCTTGCCCCGCCTGGCACGGAGATCGCCGCCCGGATGGGACTGCTCACCATGCTCAGGTATGGCTGGGTGCTGGCCCGCTCCCGCGATCCGGTGCAGGCCCGGGCCCGCTTCGGCCGGATGGCCCTGGCCACCCGGACCGTCTCCCCGGCGGAGCGGCGCGAGGTCATCGAGGCCGGGCTTCCCGTGGCTGACTGGCCACGTCAGCGGCTGCTGATCACCGCCGTGGACGCGGAGTCCGGTGAGTTCACTGCGTTCGACGCCGCCAGCGGGGTCGGGCTGGCGGACGCGGTAGGGGCCAGCTGCGCGGTCCCGGGAGTCTGGCCGCCGGCCAGCATCAACGGGCGGCGCTGGATCGACGGCGGGATGCGCTCGGCCGCCAACGCGGACCTGGCCGCGGGGTGCGAGCGGATCGTGGTGATCGCGCCGCTCGTCCGCGGGTTCCATACCATGCCCAGCGTCGCCAGACAGGTGGCCGGGCTCCGGTCAGCCGGCAGCGCGGTCGTGGTGGTTTCGCCGGACAAGGCAGCGCTGGCCGCGATCGGGCGTAACGTGCTCGATCCGGCGCACCGCGGGCCGGCGGCCCGGGCCGGGCACGCCCAGGCGGCCAGCGTCGCCGCCGATGTGGCGGCCGTATGGCAGGAAGGCGCCGTCACCCGGCCCTGAGAGACGGGTGCGCGCCGGGACCGGCGGGAGGTCGGTCCCGGCACACTGGCCCCAGGGTCAGCTGGCGTAGTCGAGCAGCGGCTGGGCCCGGCTGGGATGACGCAGCTTCGACAGCGACTGCTTCTCCAGCTGCCTGATGCGCTCCCGGGTCAGGCCGAGGGCCCGGCCGATCTCGTCGAGAGTGTGCGGGTTCCCGTCATACAGGCCGAACCTCATCGCCATGATGGTCGCCTCACGCGGGGTAAGCGCGTCAAGCGCGTGCCGCAGCTGGTCCGCCATCAGCTGGCGGTCCACCAGCTCCGACGCCTCCGGCGCGTCCACGTCCTCGATCAGGTCACCGATGCTGGTCTCGCCATCCTCGCCGATCGTGGAGTCGAGGCTGATCGGCTGCCGGCTGGTGCGCAGCAGCTCCTCGATCTGGTCCGGCGTGCGGTCCAGCTCGACGGCCAGCTCCTCGGGCGTGGGCTCGCGGCCCAGCTTCTGGTGCATGTCGCGCTCGACCCGGCTCAGCTTGCTCAGCATCTCCAGCACGTGCACCGGCAGCCTGATGGTCCGGGCCGAATCAGCGAAACCACGCTGGATCGCCTGCCTGATCCACCACATGGCGTACGTGGAGAACTTGTAGCCCTTGGTGTAGTCGAACTTCTCGACCGCCCGGATCAGTCCCAGGTTGCCTTCCTGCACCACATCGAGCAGGGAGAGCCCGCGGTCGCTGTACTTCTTGGCCACCGAGACCACCAGGCGCAGGTTGGCCTCCAGCATGTGCGCCTTCGCGCGCCTGCCGTCCTCGGCGACCTCCTCCAGATCACGGCGGTACGCCGCCGGAAGATCGGGTTCTGTCGCCAGCTTGTGCTCGGCGAACAGCCCCGCCTCGATCCTCTTGGCCAGGTTCACCTCCTGCTCAGCGGTGAGCAGGCTGGTGCGCCCGATGGACTTCAGGTAGGTGTGCACGGAGTCACCCATGGCGGACGTCTGGTCGTCCAGGTCCACTTCGGCTGCGGCGGCCTGTGCGGCGACAGTGGCTGCGGCGGCTTCTGCCGCGGCCGTGTCCAGGCCGTCTAGCCCGATCAGATCGGCGGCGTCCGGCGTTTCGGCGGGCTTCGCGGTCTTCATGGCCTCCTTGCCCGTACCTGGTGCCCTGCCGGGCGCGGTGTCCCCGGCAGGCTCGTTACCAAGTTGAACTCCGGCCTCAGTCAGCTCGCGGATAATGGACCGGGCCTCGGCGGGCGAGATCCCGGCCCGTCCGAACGCGGCGCGCAGTTCGGGCAGGGAAATATGCCCCTGGCCGCGTCCGCGCTGAATCAGCTCATCCACGCCGGTACTGGTTGACTCATGGCCGCGCTCACGCGACCTGGCGGTCACACTCTTGGGCATCGAGGCACCTCCCTCCGTGGGCGCGTATGTCGCGCAGGCATCTGTTGCAGCGCCTCGACGGGTTTGCTGGGCGGCGGCGGTCCGCCGCGGTTGCTACTGTGAGGCGCGGGCACTATCTACTAACGCTGAATAGGCTCGATTGTTCCCGTGTAGTGCCATCATGCCGCCACCCGGGCTGCGCCCGGGTGAATTGCCCAGGTACATTCTCGCAGGCATCGGCGCGGCGTGTGACACGCCCCTATCATCCCGCGTTCAGCCCCCCTCGCCCGCATTCAGCCCGCCGTTTCGCGGCTCATGCCCCCGTTTCGCCGATCACGGGCCCTTTCCGCGACTCACGCCCCCCGAGCGGGCCAGCGCGCGCAGCGCCAGCAGGTCCGGCTTCCCCGACGGCAGCAGCGGCAGGGCAGCCACCAGTACGAGGGCTCGCGGCAGCGCGAAATCCGGCAGCCTGCCCCGCAGCTGGGCGCGGAGATCGGCCAGCACGGGCGGCGCCGATGGGTCGGCGGGCACCACGATCGCGGCCACGATCTCCCCCCACTCGGCATCTGGCTGGCCCGCGACGGCCGCCTCCCGCACCCCCGGTGAAGCCTCCAGTGCCGCCGCGACCTCGTCCGCGGCCACCTTCTCGCCACCGGTGTTGATCATCCCGTCCGCCCGGCCCAGGACGGCCAGCCGGCCCGACGGGCCCAGCTCGCCCACATCGGAGGTGACGAACCAGCGGCCATCCATGGCCTGCTCGGTGAGGTCGCGCCGCCCACGGTAGCCCGAGAACAGCACCGGCCCCGCGATCCGGATCCGGCCAGCCGCGCCCACCGCGACCGACACGCCGTCCAGGGGGACGCCGTCGTAGACACAGCCACCGCAGGTCTCCGTCATGCCGTAGGTGGTGGTCACCTTCCCGCCCGCCAACCGTGCCGACTCCAGCAGCCCCGGCTGCACCGCTGCCCCGCCGAGCAGGATCCCCTGGAACCCCGACAGGGCCGCCCGGGCGTCCGGCCCGCGGGCGAGCCGCCGCAACTGGGTCGGGACCACGGAGATGAACTGGCAGCCCGCGGCCGCGGCGACCGCCCCGTCGAGGCGCTCACGGACCACCGGCGCCGTCCCGGCCAGCAGCGAGCGGATGAACACCTGCAGGCCCGCGATGTGACTCGGCGGCAGGCAGGACAGCCATCTGTGGCCGGCCCGGGCGCCGATCCGGTCCAGGCTGGCCCGTGCCGAGTAGACCAGCGCGGCTGCGCTCAGTTCCACCCCCTTGGGCTCGCCGGTGGATCCCGACGTGGCGATCACCACGGCGGTGTCCTGGCCGAGCGCGGCCGGTGCGCCTCGCAGGGCGCCGCCGCGTCCGGGGGTGGCGGATGGGCTGGCGAGCACGCGTTCGGTGCCCAGGGTGGTTTCGATGGTGGCTGGCGCGAGCGCCTCAAGCAGCGCGGCCAGCCTGGCTGGGGGCAGGTCCGGATCGACGGGCAGGATCGCGGGCCCGGTCCCGTCCAGAGCGGCCGCGAGCAGTTCCATCAGCCGCCCGGCGCCGGAAGCGGGCGGGAGCAGTACTGCGTGCAGGGGCCGGGCGGTCACCGTCGTAAGGTTAACCGGGCAGATGTTAACCGGGCAGATCAGGCATCGACCGGGAGGGCGCGCGAGTGACCGAGTGGCAGCGGGCACAGGACTACAGCGACATCTTGTACGAGACTGCCGAGGGAATCGCCAAGATCACAATCAACCGCCCAGAAGTACGCAACGCCTTCCGGCCTGCCACTCTGTTCGAGCTGTCCGACGCCTTCACGGTGGCCCGTGACGACCCGGCGATCGGCGTGATCATCTTCACCGGGGCCGGCACCAAGGCGTTCTGCTCGGGCGGGGACCAGAAGATCCGCGGTGATGACGGCTACGTCGACTCCCAGGGCATCGGCCGGCTCAATGTGCTGGACCTGCAGGTCCAGATCCGGCGCACGCCCAAGCCGGTGATCGCCATGGTGGCCGGCTACGCGATCGGCGGCGGGCA
>DAIRVB010000255.1:0-6575 GCA_036803065.1 Streptosporangiaceae bacterium | reverse complement strand
ACCCAGTCCCCGTCCGCGATCGCGGCGTTGATCATTGAGTCGCCGACGACCTTCAGCAGGAACAGGGTGCCCTCGCCGACGATCTGCCTGGGCAGCGGGAATATATCCTCGATCGACTCCTCAGCAAGGATCGGACCGCCGGCCGCGATCCTGCCGACGAGGGGCACGTACGCGGCCTCCTGTGAGGTGATGTCCATCGGCGCGTCATCGTCGATGGCGTGCTCTGGCCGCACGGCCGGATGGCCGGGCAGTTGGCGGGTGCGGACGTAGCCGTGCTCGGCGGGGGAACGATCGGGCTGCTCACCCTGATCGCCGCCATACGGGCCGGGGCTCGGGCGGTGGCCGTGTCGGAACCCCGGGACAGCAAGCGGCAGCGGGCACTGCGGCTCGGCGCTGCCTTCTGCGCCGACCCGCTCATGGCCGACCCGGTCCCGCCGATACGCGAGGCGCTGGGCGGGCATGCCGACGTTACCTTTGATTGCGTCTCGTCCCAGGCTTCCACCGGGCAGGCGATCCGGCTGGCCGAGAATGGCGGGACAGTCATGGTCGTGGGCGTGGCCGCCAAAGATGTCACGATCCCGCTGCCCATCATCCAGGACCGGGAGATCCGGCTCGCCGGGAGCGCCATGTACGTCCGGGAGGACGTCCTGCGGGCGATCGATCTAATGACCGATGGTGCAGTGCCAGCAGGCGAACTGGTCACCGCCACCCTCCTGCTCGCCGAGGGCGCGCAGGCATTCAAGCGGGCGGCGTCGGGCGACGACGTCAAGGTCCATCTCGTCACCTCGTGACAGCGCCGACCGCTGTCGGGCCTGGGAAGGACAGCGGCAGGATGAGACCCGGGTCGAGGAGCTCGGCGAACGGGAAGTCATCGAACCCGACCGGGGCGATGGTCTGTTCGGCACCCATCGATCGCAGGGCGAGGCGGGCGCCGATGGTCAGCAGGTTCAGCGTCGCCTGGCAAGCCGCCCGCGACCAGCTCATTCACGCCACCGGCATCATCGCCAGCGCAGCCATCGACCTGGGGCTAGCTCCGCGGGCCGGCGGTTATCTGCACGACCCGGCGGCGGCGAGCCTAGCCGCGGAGGAGGTCGACGACCCTGCCTAGCTGACCCAGGTCGCCGCTCACGGAGAATGTCGTCAGGACAGTCTGCTTCCACCACTGGATCTCGTCGGCGATCTTGGCCCACGGGCCGATCAGGGCGACATCTTCCACCATCCGGGTGGGGACGGCCGCGATGGCGCTCTTCTTGTCGCCGGCCAGGTAGTGGTCCTGGATCACCGCGGCCTCCGCCTCGTATCCCATCCGGGCGAAGACCTCATGGTGGAAGTTCACCCCGCGCGCGCCCATGCCGCCAATGTAGAGGGCGAGAGATGGCCGGAGGCGGTCAGCCGCCCGTTCGAGGTCGTCATCCACGATGATGCTCATCGGGCCGCCCACGACATCAAAGGTGTCACTGGTATGCCGGGCACCGGGCCGGGAAAAGCCCTCGGCGAGCGCGGCGGCGTAGAAGTCGTTCATCGCGGGCGAGAAGAAGATCACGTTCCATCCGTCGGCGACTTCCGCCGCCAGCGCGACGTTCCTGGGGCCTTCCGCGCCGAGGTAGATCGGGATCTCGGCCCGGTACGGATGCAGGATGGAGCGCAGCGGCTTGCCCAGCCCGGTCCCACCCGCGAACGGCAACTGGTAGTGCTTGCCGTCGTAGGCCACGGGCTCGCGGCGCGCGATGATGGCGCGCACGATGTCGATGTACTCCCGGGTGCGCTCGAGGGGGCGCGGGTAGGGCTGGCCGTACCAGCCCTCGACCACTTGCGGGTTGCTGGTGCCGATGCCCAGGAGGACCCGGCCGCCGGTGAGATGATCCATCGTCATCGCGGTCATCGCCAGGGTGGCGGGCGGCCGGGCGGACAGCTGCGACACGGCCGTGCCCAGCTGGACATGCGAGGTGCGCGATCCCCACCAGGCCAGCGGCGTCCACGCATCACTACCGTAGGCCTCCGCCGTCCAGACCTGGTCGAGTCGCAGTTGCTCGGCGGCGGCGAACACCTCGGCCGCGTTGTCCGGCGGCCCGGCGCTCCAGTAGCCGATGCTGGTGGCGATCCTCATCTGGCCTCCCACGGTGCAGCAGTCCGCCTCCAAGGAGCTTGCCCGCGATTGCCGCTCAGCGCAGGCCGTCGAGACGGGCCAGTGCCTCGTCGGCCTCCTGCAGCAGGGCCGACATCACCTCGGCCACCGGGCGGACCTCGTTCATCCGCCCGACGATCTGCCCCACCGGCATCGGCACCACGTCCGGCTGGTCCGACCGCATCAGCCGCTGATGAGCCTCGCTGACCAGCAGGTTCTGCAGCGGCATGGGGAGCGGCTCGGGAGCGCCCGGCTCGGCCCAGGCCTGCGTCCAGCGGTTCTTCAGCAGCCGGGCGGGTTTGCCGCTGTAGATCCGCGAGCGCACGGTGTCCGACGAGGTGGCGGCCAGCAGCGCCGTGCGGACGGCGGCCATGTCCGAGGTCAGCGTGTACTCCTCGGTGGTGAGCCAGGCCGAGCCCATCCAGACGCCCACGGCGCCCAGCGCCAGGGCGGCGGCGATCTGGCGGCCGCATCCGATCCCGCCCGCGGCGAGCACGGGCACCTGCGCGCCGACCGCGTCGACGATCTCGGGGACGAGCACCATGCTGGCGATCTCGCCGGTGTGCCCGCCCGCCTCGTAGCCCTGGGCCACGACGATGTCCACACCGCCCGCGACGTGGCCACGCGCGTGCTTGGCCTTCCCGGCGAGCGCCGCCACCAGCATGCCGCGCTCGTGGGCGCGCGAGATGACGTCGGGCGGCGGCGGGCCGAGCGCGTTCGCGATCAGCCGGGCGGGATGGGCCAGGGCCACCTCGACATGCTGCCGCGCCACCGAATGCAGCCAGCCGAGCACGCCGTCCCCGGCCGCCGAGCCGTCCGGCAGCGGCGGCACGCCGAGCTTGATCAGCGTCTGCTCCACGAAATCCTTGTGCTGCGGCGGGATCAGCTGGTCCAGGTCGATCTGGGCACCCTCGGTGGGCACGCGAGCGGGCATCACCACGTCCACGCCATACGGCCGCCCGGCGGTGTTGGCGTCCATCCAGTGCAGGACCGTGTCCAGTTCGGCGGGATCGTTGAAGCGGACGCAGCCCAGCACGCCCAGGCCGCCGGCCCGGCTGATGGCGGCCGCGACGTGCTCGGACGGGGTGAAGCCGACAATGGGGTGCTCAATGTCGAGCAGCATGCACAGCGTCGTCCGCACTGTTCTCCTTACGTGGCCGGATGGGCGGCGCTGGCCGGCGGGGTAGGGCTGGCCGGAGGGGCGGCGCTAGCCGGAGGGGTAGCGCTCGCCGGAAGGGTAGCGCTCGCCGGAAGGGCGGCGCTCACGGGGTGGCTGGCGGCATACTGGCGCGCCCACCCATAGTCGGCCTTGCCAGCCGCGGTGCGGCCGATGGCGTCGACCACACAGACGCTGCGCGGCACCTTGTAGCCGGCGATCTGGCTGCGGACGTGCGCCTCGAGCGAGGCCAGATCGATCGCCCGGCCCTCCCGCGGCTGCACCAGCGCGGTGACGCGCTGCCCGAGGCGCTCATCAGGCAGGCCGATGACCAGGGCGTCGAATACGTCGGGATGCGATTTGAGCGCGCCCTCGACCTCTTCGGGGAAGACCTTCTCCCCGCCCGTGTTCACGCAGGTGTTGCCGCGGCCCAGCAGCGTCACGGTGCCGTCGGCCTCGACCCGGGCCAGGTCCCCGGGCACGGCGTACCGCTGCCCGTCCACTTCAGCGAACATCGCCGCGGTCTTGGCCGGGTCCTTGTAGTAACCCAGCGGAACGTGCCCGCCCCTGGCCAGCCGGCCGACCTGCCCGGGACCCGCCCGGCCGCCCTTATCATCCAGCACGATGGTGCCCGGGCCGGGCGTGACGGTCGGGCCGCCGCGCTGCTGCGCGCCCGCGGTCACCAACCCCAGGCCGGCGAAGCCGGTCTCGGTAGAGCCGATCGCCTCGGTGATGAAAACGTTGGGCAGCGCCGCAATACAAGCATCCTTGACCACCGGGGAGAACAGCGCCGCACTGGAGGAGATGGCCACCAGCGATGAGGCGTCATAACCGCCCGCGCGATAGGCCTCGATCAGCGGCCGGGCCATCGCGTCGCCGATGACCAGCATCACGTTGACCTTATGGCGCTCGACCGCACGCCAGATCTCGTGCGCGTCGAAGCGCCGCGGCAGCACAACGGTATCCCCGCCGAACAGCGCAGCCAGTGTCGCCACCTGCGCGGCGCCGTGGATGAGCGGTGCCGCGGAGAGCCTGACCAGCGCGGTCGCCTCCAGCCCGCGGCGGGACTGCTCCCACTCGTCTCCTAATGGGACCCCGGTGACGAAGTCGATGCCGCCGCCGAGGGTGCGCCAGATGTCCTCGTTGCGCCACATGACGCCCTTGGGATAGCCCGTCGTCCCGCCCGTGTAGATGATGTAAATGTCGTCGTTGCTGCGCGGTGGGAAATCACGATCCGGCGAGGCGCCCGCCAGCGCGTCCGCATAGGCGGTCCCGGTGCCGATATCGGCACCGCTGCCGTCGTCGATCACCACGGTGCCGCGCAGCCCGGGCGCGCCCGGCGCCACCGCGGCGACCCGCGACGCGAACTCCCGGTCGTACACGAGGGCGGCCAGGTCCGCGTCGGCGAACATGTAGCGCAACTCGTTCTCGACGTACCGGTAGTTGATGTTGACGGCGGCGGCGCACAGCTTGCACGACGCGATCAGGGTCTCGGCTGCCTCGATGGAGTTGCGCGCGTACAGCCCGACATGATCCCCCGGCTGCACCCCGATAGATGCCAGGTGGTGGGCGAGCCGGTTCGCGCGCTCCTCAAGCTCGCGATAGGTCACCTGCCTGTCCCCGCAGGCCACCGCGGTGCGTTCAGCGAAGACGTCAGCAGCATGCTCAAAGAGGTCTGCGAAATTTAAGGCCATGGGAAAGAAAGTAGAACGTGTTATCGTTTTGGGCAACCCTCTGCCGTGCCCAAGCGAGGAGATATCGCCACCGTGACCTCCACGCCCGCTCCCGCTCCCGCGTCCGCCGACGGCAGCGGGCGGCCGCCCGCAGACAGCCCGGCGCAGCCACCCGAGGAAAGCCCGGCACAGCAGCCGCCTGCGGACAGTACCACCGAGCCGGACGCGCTGATTGAGCGGCGGGGGCACGTCCTGATCGTGACGATGAACCGCCCAGCGGCACGCAACGCGCTCACCGGTCCGATGATGGCCCTGATGCGCCAGGCCTGGGACCAGGTCGACAGCGATCCAGGTATCCGGGTTTGCGTCCTGACCGGCGCCGGCGGCGCGTTCTGCGCGGGCGCCGATCTGAAGGCCATGACCCGTGCGCATCCTGGTGAGCAGTTCCGCGCCGGGGGCGTGGATCTGTCGGTGGTAGAGCCGCTACTCAAGGGGCGCCGCCTGACCAAGCCGCTGATCGCCGCCGTGGAGGGCCCGGCGATCGCTGGCGGCACCGAGATCCTGCAGGCCACAGACATACGGGTGGCGGGCGAGAGCGCGAAGTTCGGCATCTCCGAGGCGCGCTGGGGACTCTTCCCGCTCGGCGGCTCTGCGGTGCGGCTGCCGCGGCAGATTCCGTACACGGTCGCAGCCGACCTGCTGCTGACGGGCCGGCACATCAGCGCCGCCGAGGCCCGTGAGATCGGGCTGATCGGCCATGTCGTGCCGGACGGCCAGGCGCTGGCCCGGGCGCTGGAGATCGCCGACATGATCGCGGCCAACGGGCCGGTCGCGGTGCGCGCGATCCTGCGGACGATCAGGGAGACCGAGGGCATGCCCGAGAACGAGGCGTTCGCGGTCGAAGCCCGGATCGGCATGGCGGTGTTCGGCAGCGACGACGCGAAGGAAGGGCCGCGCGCCTTCACCGAGAAGCGCAAGCCCGAGTTCCGCGACCGTTAGCGAAAGTATTTTCTACGGCCCTCTCGGGCAGCCCCGGAAATGTCGGTGTAGGGCGATACTATCGAACTAGTCTTCGATGACGTCCGGGACGGAGGTGAGGCGGATGTGCGTCACGGGAGAGTCCGCCACCCCGGCTGCGGCGCTGGCCATGCTGGAGTCGGCGCTGGACTGCCTGAACGGCGCGGACATGGCGTCGCTGCCGGCGGCGGCGCAGGCGGAGTGCCTGCGGGTGCTCGAGCGGGCCGGGGCCAAGCACACCGCGGCCCGGGCCAGCGTGCTGGCTGCGTTCACTGCCCAGAGCGGATTTGAGGAGGACGGGCAGCGCTGCGCGCGGTCGTGGCTGAAGTGGCAGACCCAGGTCACTCGCGGGGCAGCCGGCGGCGCCGTGGGCTGGGCGAAGCGGCTGGCCGCCCATCCCGCAATGCGCCGAGCACTGGCTGCGGGGACGGTGTCGGCTTCGTGGGCGCGGGAGATCTGCGCCTGGAGTGACCTGCTGCCCGCGAGCCAGCGTGAGGCCGCCGACGAGATCCTTCTGACGGCAGCGGAAGGCGGCGCGGCGCTGGCGGACATGGCCGCGCTGGCCCAGGAGATGCGCCGCCGGTGCGCAGGAACGCGGCCAGGC
>DAIRVB010000254.1:0-6589 GCA_036803065.1 Streptosporangiaceae bacterium | reverse complement strand
TCCGGACGCGCCAGTGCGGATCGTGATCGCCCCCGACTCGTTCAAGGGCAGCATCGGCGCGGCTGCCGCCGCGGAGGCACTGGCGGCCGGCTGGCACGCTGTCCGGCCGGACGACATCGTGACGCGGGTGCCGCTGGCCGACGGCGGGGAGGGCACGCTCGACGTGCTCGCCGCCGCGGTGGCCGGCGCCCGCTGGCACAGCGCCCGGGTCACCGGGCCGGGCAGCCAGCCAGTGGACTGCCCGTGGCTCGAGCTTCCCGGCGGCCGTGCCGTGGTGGAGTTGGCCCGCGCCAGCGGGCTGCCCCTGCTCGCCGCGCCGGACCCGCTGGGCGCGCACACGACCGGCCTGGGAGAGGTGATCGGCCATGCGCTGGACGCCGGGGCCGCGGAGATTGTCATCACGCTCGGCGGCTCCGCGTCCACCGATGGGGGAACCGGGGCGCTGGCGGCGCTCGGTGCCCGGTTCCTCGACCGCGCCGGGGGCGCGCTGCCGCCTGGCGGGGGAGCCCTCCGCGATCTCGTGTCCGCGGACCTGGCCGGCCTGCGCCGCCCGCCGCCCGCCGGGGTCAGCTGCCTGGCCGACGTCGCCGCGCCGCTGCTCGGGCCGGCCGGCGCGGCGGCGGTGTTCGGCCCGCAGAAAGGCGCGGACAACGGCCAGATCGCCCGCCTCGACGGAGGACTGGCCCGGCTGGCCGCGCTGCTCGGCGGCGACCCGGATGCGCCGGGCGCCGGGGCCGCAGGCGGCACCGGGTATGGATTCGCCGCGGCCTGGGGCGCGCTGATCCGGCCGGGTGCACCGGAGCTGTGCCGGATCGCCGGGCTGGACCGGGCGCTGCACGGCGCGGATCTGGTGATCACTGGCGAAGGTCGTTATGACCAGACGTCCACTGGTGGCAAGGTCGCCGGCGCGGTGTTCGCGGCCGCGGCCGCGGCCGGAGTGCCGACGGCACTGGTGGCCGGCCAGCTCGCGGGGGATCCGCCGCCGGTTACCGCCGCCATCTCCCTCTCGGACCTGGCGGGCAGCCCGGCGGCGGCCCTGGCGGCGCCCGCCCGGTGGCTGCGGCTGGCCGGCCAGCGGCTGGCCGGCACGACAACAGATCCGGCCGACCGCCGGGGCGCCCACGGGTCCAGCCGCTAGCCTGGGCGACGTGCGGGAGATCGCAGTGTTCAGCGGCAGTGCCCACCCTGGGCTGGCTGCCGCGATCTGCGCAGAACTCGGCGTGCCGCTCCGGCCGTCCCTGCTGCGCCGTTTCGCGAACGACTGCCTTGAGGTCCAGCTCCAGTCGAATTGCCGGGAGCGGGACGTCTTCGTGATCCAGCCGCTGTCCGCGCCGGTCCAGGAGCACCTGGTCGAGATGCTGCTCATGCTGGACGCTGCCCGTGGCGCCTCCGCGGCCAGGGTCACGGCCGTGATACCGCACTACGCCTATGCACGTTCGGACAAGAAGAACATGCCGCGGGTGGCGATCGGCGGCCGTCTCGTCGCCGACCTGCTGGTCACGGCCGGCGCTGACCGTGTCCTCACCATGACACTGCACTCACCGCAGGTGCACGGGTTCTTCTCGGTCCCGGTCGATCACCTGCACGCCCTGCACGAACTGGCCGGCCATTTCCGCCGTCAGGACCTCTCAGGCGCGGTCGTGGTCTCACCCGACCTCGGCAATGCCAAGCAGGCGGCCGCGTTCGCCCGCCGGCTGGACCTGCCGGTCGCGGCCGGCGCCAAGGAGCGGCACAGCGACGAGTCGGTCACCATCACCTCCATCATCGGCGACGTCGCGGGCCGCGACGTGATCGTGCTCGATGACGAGATCGCCCGTGGCACCACGGTCATCGAGCTGCTTGACCGGCTGCGCGAGCAGAAGGTGCGCTCGGTCCGCATCGCGTGCACGCACGGCCTGTTCAGCGACGGCGCGCTGGAGCGGATCTCCGCCGTGCCGGAGGTAACCGAGATCGTCTGCACCGACACCGTGCCGATCCCGGCCCAGCTGCGCGGCGGGAAGCTCCGCGTGCTGTCGCTGGCACCAGCGCTCGCCGAGGCCATCCGCCGCATCCACGAAGGCGAGTCCGTCAGCGTCCTGTTCGGCCCGCACTAGGGACACGCCCTGATCGGGAACGGGGCGGTCAGCTCTCCTCGATGGCCCGGGTGACCTGCTCGGTCGTGAGGGGCAGGTCCCGCACCCGCACGCCGACCGCGTCGGCCACGGCGTTCCCGATCGCGCCCGCGACCGGGCCCTGGGCAACTTCGCCGGCCCCTGTCTCCCGCTCGCCGGAGGCGTCGACCAGGCAGACCGCCACCTCGGGCACCTCAGTGAACCGCAGGATCGGGTAGCTTTCCCAGCTCACAGACGTGATCTTGGTCCGGTCGAACCGGACCCGCTCCCGGAGCGCCCAGCTCGCGCTCTGCACGGCTCCGCCCTCGACCTGGTTGACCACCCCGTCTGGATTGATCACCCGGCCTACATCCACGGCCAGCCACAGCTTGCGGAGCCGGATGCTGGTATCCGCCTCGATCTGGGCGACTGCCGCGCAATACCCGGACGTGCCCTTGTAACGGGCGAAGCCCACCCCGAAGCCCACACCGTCCCCGGCCGGCCGCGCCGCCCAGCCCGAGAAGCGGGCCACCTCCTCGATCACCCGCCGGGCGCGCGGGTCGCTGGCGTGGGCGAGGCGGAAGCCAACCGGGTCGGCGCCGGCCGCCGCGGCAAGCTCGTCCATGAACGACTCGATGGCGAACACGTTGAGGAAGGCGCCGAGCGAGCGCAGCGACGACGTCCTGATCGGCATGGCGAGCAGCCGGTGGCGGGTCACCTCAAGGTCGGGGATGTCGTAGCCAGGCACGGCGTTGCGGGTCGAGCCCATGGCGCCGGTTGGCGGCCCGTCCGCCGCGGGCGTCAGCGGCTCGCCCCCCGCCACATGGGCGAACGCGAGCAGCCGCGGCTCACCCCCGGTTCCCGGCCGGCCGATGAAGCCATTGCTCCACACATCCTGCCGCCAGGTCTGGATCCGGCCCTCGGCATCCAGCCCCGCCGACAGGCGGGCCAGCATGGCCGACCCGAGCGGCGCCCACGCCAGCTCATCCGGGCGAGACCACATCACCCGAACGGACCGTCCTGGCACCGCCCTGGCCAGCAGCACCGCGTCGGCCGCCACATCGTCGGCGCCGTTGTGCCCGTATGCGCCCGCACCTTCCACGTGATGGACGGTCACCTGTCCGATGGGCAGTCCCAGAGCCCCGGCCAGCGCCCCGCGCAGGGCGAAGATGCCCTGGCTGTGCGTCCAGACGGTGATCGCCTCGCCGTCCCAGCGGGCGATGGCGCAGCTTGGCGCCATGGAGGCGTGGGCGAGGAACGGCCTGGTGAACTCCGCCGAGAGCCGCTGGCTGACACGTGCGGCGGCCTCCTCGTCACGGCGCTCGGTGATGGTCAGCACCTGCGCAGGCTGGGACGTGAGGAAGGTCTTCAGGTCACCCTCGTCGGGCAGGGACTCGCGTTCGGTCCACCGGGCGGCCTCGGCCAGCATCCCGGCCGCCGTCACCGCAATCCGGTCGGACTCGGCTATCACCCCCAGGAACGACCCGTCACGCACCTGGGTCAGCACACCGGCTGGCAGATCGGCGGCGCCCACGTGGTCGAGCGTGGCGCCGGGGCCGGGTGGCCGGACCACCCGGCCGAACACCATGCCCGGCAGCACCAGGTCGTGCAGGAAGCGCGGCCGTCCAGTGACCTTGTCCGGGAGGTCCAGCCGCTGGGCGCTGTGCCCGGCGACGGACCACTGGCCGGGTGCCTTGGCGGGAACAGCGTCCCCGGCCGGGCGGTCGAGCAGGCCGGGCTCGTTCAGCGACCAGTAGGTCAGGCCGGTCGCGCCCAGGGGGGTGCGGATCTCGCCGTCGTGCACCGAGAGCGTGGCCACGTCACAGCCCAGCTTGGCGGCGGCAGCGGCCAGGAAGACAGCACGAGCCTGCGCGGACGCCTGGCGCAGCGCCCCGCCGGACTCCTCGATGGACCGGCTCCCCGAGGTCACCCCCTCGTCGGGGCTGCTGCTCGTGCTGACCGGGGCGACCCGCACGCGGCCCAGGGCGACGTCGAGTTCCTCAGCCGCGACCTGCGCGAGCGCCGTCCAGACGCCCTGGCCGTACTCGACCTTGCCGGACCGGACCGTGACCGTGCCGTCAGCGGCGAACTCGATCCAGTCCGCCAGGTTGGGGTTGGCGGCGAGAGACGCCGGGAGGGAGCGCTCCGGGCCTGCACCCGGCCTGGCCGGCGCGTTCATCCGGCCGCGCCGGGTCCAGCGCCGGTGCCCGGGCGCGCCGCTCCCTGGCTGACCGCCGCCGCCGCGCTGAGCACGGCGTTGACAATGCGGCGGTGCGCACCGCACCGGCACAGGTTGCCCTCAAGCGCCTCGCGTACCTGGTCCTCGTCTGGCGAGGGATTGCGGCGCAGCAGGGCAACGGCGCTGACGATCATGCCGGATGTGCAGTACCCGCACTGGGCCGCCTGTTCCTCGATGAACGCCTGCTGGACGGCGTGCAGCGTCCCGCCAGCCGCGAGCCCCTCGACCGTGGTGACATCCGTGCCCTCCGCGGCCCAGGCGGGGAAGTCGCAGGACGACCGGGCTTGGCCCGCCATGAGCACGAAGCACGCGCCGCACAGGCCGACCCCGCAGCCGAACCTCGGCCCGGAAAGCCCCAGGTCGTGGCGGAGCACGTCAAGCAGGGGCGCGTCAGGCTCACACCTGATTTTCCGCGGCGCCCCGTTCACGGTCACGTGAAGTTCCTGCTGCATATGGTCGGCATCCCTTCAGCCCGGACTGTTGACGAGCCCACCCTGCACAGAGTATGCATTCGTTTGCAGGCTTGACTAGGACAACCGGGGAGGCCGTGTGGACGAGCGGGTAGCAATGGCGATCTCGCACTGGGCACCGAGGTTCACCATGAACGGCGTGACCGCCGGAGACTTCGAGCGGATCACGAGCGGGCTGGAGCGGTGGGCCGACTGGTGCGGCGCGTGGAGCGGCGTGGCGGCTGAGCACGAGAAACTCGGACGTGACGCCCTGGCCGCGGGGCGCGAGATGTCGGCCGGTGCGCACCTGTCACAGGCCGCGGTCTACTACCACTTCGCCAAGTTCCTCTTCGTAGACGACCTCGACCAGATGCGGACCGCGCACATGGCCGCGGTGCGGTGCCTGAATGACGCGCTGCCCCACCTGGATCCGCCGGGGCGCCGGATCGAGATCCCCTTCGACGGCTCGCACATGGTAGGCGTGCTCCGCCTGCCGCCGGGCGCCGGTCCGCACCCGGTGATGATCATGATCCCGGGGCTCGACTCGGCCAAGGAGGAGTTGCGCAGCACCGAGGACCTGTTCCTTGAGCGCGGTATCGCCACGTTCAGCGTGGACGGGCCCGGGCAGGGCGAGGCCGAGTATGACCTGGCCATCCGGGGCGACTGGGAGGTGCCCGGCGCCGCCATCATCGACTACCTGGCCGCCGAGCCTGCGCTGGACGCCAGCCGGATCGGGGTCTGGGGCGTGAGCCTCGGCGGGTACTACGCGCCCCGGGTCGCCAGCGGCGACGAGCGGGTGCGGGCCTGCGTGGCGCTGGCCGGCCCCTTCGTCTTCGCGGAGCACTGGGATCAGCGGCCCATCCTCACCCGCGAGGCATTCCGGGTGCGGTCGAAGTCGGCGGACATGGCTAGCGCGCGCGATGTGGCCGCGCAGCTCAGCATGGAAGGCCGCGCCGGGCTGATCCGCTGCCCGCTGCTGGCCGTCATGGGAAAGCGCGACCGGCTCATCCCCTGGACGCAGGCGGCGCGGCTGGTGGAGGAGGCAGGCGGCCCCGCCGAGCTGCTCCTGCTGGAGGAAGGAAATCATGGCTGCGCTAATCTGGCGCCGTTCCACCGTTACCTGACCGCCGACTGGGTAGCCGAGCAGCTGGGCGCGCGCACGGGAAGGCTGGCCGGCATATCTCAATGAGCGCAGTGCCACGCCGTGGGACCGCCGCGGGGCTGCGCCTGCTGGCGCAGCACGACCTGGGCGGCTACGGCGACGGCATGCAGGTACTCCGGGAAGGCGACACGCTGTATGTCGGGCATACCGGGAGCACCGGGATGGGCACCTCCATCCTCGACGTCACCGACCCGGCCCGGCCCGGGCTGGTGACCCAGTGGCCGGCCCCGGCGCACACGCATACCCATAAGGTCCAGGTCGCTGACGGGCTGCTGCTCGTCAATCACGAGAAGTTCCCCTACCGGGCCAGCGCGGCCGGGCCCTTCTCCGCGGGGCTGGCCGTGTACCGGCTGGATGACCCGGTCAGGCCGGAGCAGATCGCGTTCTGGCCGAGCGGCGGCCGGGGAGTCCACCGCATCGTGTGGACGGGGGGCCGGTACGCGCACATGTCGGCGATTCCCGACAATTTCCGGGACCGGATCTGGGTGGTCGTGGACCTGGCCGACCCGGAGCGGCCGACCGAGGCGGCCCGCTGGTGGTGGCCGGGCCAGCACGACAGTGAGCAGCCATACTGGCTGGCCGCCGACCGTCACGCCGCGCACCACGCCCTGCTCGACGGTGACCGGGCCTACCTCGGCTACGACGATGC
>DAIRVB010000253.1:0-6599 GCA_036803065.1 Streptosporangiaceae bacterium | reverse complement strand
GGCTTCGGCTGCGGTGGCTTCGGCTGCGGTGCCGGGGCGGCCCGGGCGGCTGCGAATCCACCGGCACGCGCTGACCTGGCAGGTGACCGCGTTCTTCGGGCTGCAGAGCCTCGCCTTCTACGCAGCTCTCTCCTGGCTGCCGACGATGTTCCGTGACCGCGGCGCAAGCGCCGAGCACGCGGGTAACCTGCTGGCCCTGATGAACTTCGGCGGCGCCGTCGCGGCCCTGCTCATCCCGATGCTGGCGCACCGGGCTCCGAGCCAGCGCGTGCTGATCGCCGCCACGACAGGGGCGATCGCGGTGGGCCTGGCCGGTGTGTGGTTCGCCCCGCTGGCCCAGTCCGCCGGCTGGATTCTCGTGCTCGGCTTCGGCCAGGGAGCGTCGCTCAGCCTGGCGATCTACTTCACGATGGCCCGGGCGCCCGATCCCGCGGCCGCCGCCTCCCTGTCGGCATTCGCCCAGGGCACCGGCTACCTGGTCGCCACCGCCGGTCCACTCGTTGTCGGATTCCTGCACGCGGCTACTGGCAGCTGGACAATCCCGATAGTGGCGCTGCTCGCGGTGACCGGTTTCCAGCTCGTGGCGGGCTTGCAGGCCGCCCGGGCGAGGACGATCCCTGGGCCGCGCCCAGGAGTAGCGAGCCAATAACCAGTAGCGGGTCAATAACACAAGGATTTCCCCTCCGTGGCCGCCAGATAATGGACTGCTATCCTGAAGAAATCGGGAGAGTTGGATTGTGCAGATCCGGGGGGACATGTCATCCAGCCGTGCGCTCAGAAATCATGCGCTCAGAAATGCTGTGCTCGCTGTCGTCCTGGGCAGCGGCCTGACCGCCGCAGGCGGCGGCGCGGCGGATTCCGCCACGGCGTCATCCCTGCCTGCGCAGCACGTCCCAGTGTTCGCCTACTACTACGTGTGGATGCACGGCTCTTACTGGTCCAGCAACAAGCTGGACTATCCCGCGCAGCCGTTCCCGGGAAACTACAACAGCAGTAATCCTGCTGTCATGAACTGGCAAATCATGCAGGCGAAGGCCGCTGGGATCACTGGCTTCATCGTTAGCTGGAAGGACACTCCGCTGTACCGGATAATTATGCCGAGGCTCGAAAAAGTGGCCAACCAGGATAATTTCCGGCTTGCCATGGAATACGAAGGGCTTGACTATTCACGCCTCCCGCTGCCGGTCGCCGAGGTCACGCGGGATTTCAAGTATTTCGCGGTCCACTACGCGGTGAACCGCGCCTGGTACCGGATCGGCGGGAAGCCGCTGACCATGCTGAGCGGCACCGGAGAATTCTCCGGCCCGGCCGTCTGCCAGGTGACCGGGCCGGTCCGTCACGCGATCCTGGTGCTCGCCGAGGCCAACGGCGTCGCGGAGTTCCAACGACTGGCCAACTGCACCGACGGGGACGCCTACTACTGGTCCTCGGGCGATCCCGCAACCTACCCAGGGTGGGGCGGCAAGCTCAGGGCCATGGGCGCGGCGGTGCATGAGGATGACCAGCTCTGGCTGGCGCCGTTCGCGCCGGGGTTCAACGACACGCAGACCGGCGGCCAGATCATCGTCCCTCGGCGCGGCGGCGCCACGCTGCGTTCCGAGTACGCGGCAGCATCTCGTTCCGCACCGGACGTCCTGGGCCTGATCAGCTGGAACGAGTGGACCGAGAACACGTACGTGGAACCCTCGGTGGCGTTCGGGCACAGGTACCTCCACGTGCTCAGGGACCTGCTCAGCCGGGCACCCCAGTGAGCGTGCCGATCTGGCTATCGCGCTGATGAATGTCCTGCTGCCGAGCCTGGTCAAGCGGCGGGACCCGGCCCGGGCGGGGCTGCTGATCGGGATCTACCTGCTGAGCCTGTCCGCCGGCTCGATCCTCAGCTCGCTGATCGCGATTCCCGTCTACCGTGCCTCGGGCGGCTCGGCGCGGCTCACCCTGGGCCTGTGGGCGCTGCCAGCCATCGCCGCCGCCGTGGCCTGGCTACCCGACCCCGTGGCGGCCGCCTCCCTGTCAGCCTTCGCCCAGGGCGCCCGTTACCTTGTCGCGACCGCGGGCCCGCTCGCCGTCGGGTTCCTGCCAGAACCAGCCGGCCACCGTCACCATCAACTCCGTGCGCGCGCTCTTCGAAGGCGGGCCCGTGTACCACGACCTGTGGCAAGCCGTCCTGTGGTGCATCGGGATCTTCGCCGTATTCCTCGTCGTGTCCTTGAATCTCTACCGGAAGGTCACCGCGTGATTCCGCACGCCGAAGCCCTGAAGCGGCACAACCAGATGGTGAGCACGCCGCAGGCGAGGCGCAGCCATGCGGGGACCAGCCTTCTTGTTCGATAGCTTCGCGAAAATCATTGCCACGCCAGCCGGGCTCGCCGGGTACCACCCGGACCTCTCGCCACCTGGGTGTTGAGAGGTATTGAAGGGGCCTCCTGAGCGCGGGCGGAATGCGCTGCCGGGATAGGTTCAGTGCGTCAGCGTGGGAGGGTGGCAGCATGCTAGTGGCCGGGGTGGACTCCTCGACGCAGTCCACGAAAGTCCTGCTGTGCCGCGCCGAGGACGGTGCCGTCGTCGCGCGCGGCAGCGCGCCGCATCCCGGCGGCACCGAGTGCGATCCGGCGGCCTGGTGGTCCGCGCTCCAGCAGGCCGGGGACGGGTTGCTGAGCCGCGCGGACGCGATCGCGGTCGCGGGCCAGCAGCACGGCATGGTCGTCCTGGACGACGCCGGGGACGTGATCAGGCCCGCACTGCTGTGGAACGACCTCCGGTCAGCCGCCGCGGCCCGGGCGCTGATCGCCGAACGTGGCGGCCCGGCCTGGTGGGCGGAGCACACCGGGAGCGTGCCCAACGCCTCGTTCACCGTCACCAAGCTGCGCTGGCTCGCGGAGCATGAGCCAGACCATGCCGCCCGCGTGACGCGGGTCCTGCTGCCGCACGACTGGGTAACCTGGCGGCTTGGGGCGACCGCCCCGGTCACCGACCGGGGCGACGCCTCCGGTACCGGCTACTTCTCGCCGGCGGCGGGGCAGTGGCGGCCGGATCTCGCGGCAGCGGCGCTCGGCCACGAGCCCGGGCTGCCCCGGGTCGCGACACCGGCCGAGACGGTGGGGGAGACCGGAACCGGGGCGGTGCTCGCGCCGGGCACCGGCGACAACATGGGGGCGGCGCTCGGCCTCGGCCTGGAGCCGGGAGAGCTCGTCATCTCCATCGGGACGTCCGGGACCGCCTACGCGGTCACCGTGGTGCCCGCCGCGGACGCCTCGGGCGCCGTCGCCGGGTTCGCGGACGCGACCGGCCGCTTCCTTCCCCTGGTGGCAACCGTCAACGCAGGCCTGGTGCTGTCCGCCACGGCCTCGCTGATCGGCACCGACCTGGCCGGGCTTAATGCCCAGGCGCTGGCGGCCGAGCCCGGCGCGGGCGGCATCACCCTGCTGCCCTACCTGGACGGCGAGCGGACCCCGAACCGTCCCGACGCGACGGGGGTGCTGCGCGGCCTGACGACCAAGAACGCCACTAGCCAGAATCTGGCCCGCGCCGCCGTCGAGGCCGTGCTCGCCTCGCTCGCCGAAGCGGCCGACCTGCTCGCCGCGCAGGGTGTCGAGCGCCGCCGGGTGCTGCTGATCGGCGGCGGGGCGCGCTCGCCCGCGGTCCGCGCCGTCGCGCCGGGCATCTTCGGCGTGCCAGTCGCCGTGCCCGAGCCGGAGGAATACGTCGCCCTGGGCGCGGCCCGCCAGGCGGCCTGGGTGCTGGCGGGCACCCCGGCCCCGCCGGACTGGCCACGCCGGACGGCGGAGGAGTACACCGGGCCGCCGCAGCCCGCCATCCGAGACAACCTCGCCGCGCTTCGCGAGGCCACGGCACCATGGGAAAGAAAGGACTGACCCGTGAGCACAGACGCTTACGTTCCGGCTCCCGCTGACCGCTTTTCGTTCGGCATATGGACCGTGGGATGGCAGGGAGTGGAGGTATTCGGCCCCGCGGTACGGCCGCCCATGCCCGCTGACCGGGCGGTGCGCAAGCTCGCCGAGCTCGGCGCCTACGGGGTGAACTTCCACGACAACGACGTGTTCGACTTCGACGCGACCGGCGCGGAGCGGGACAAGAAGATCGCTGATTTCCGCCGGGCGCTGGAGGAGACCGGCCTGGTCGTGACCACCGCGACGACCAACCTGTTCTCGCATCCGATGTTCAAGGAGGGCGCGTTCACCGCCAACAACCGTGACGTGCGCCGTTTCGCCCTGGCCAAGGTCATGCGCAACCTGGACCTGGCCGCGGAGCTCGGCGCCGGGGTGTACGTGTTCTGGGGCGGCCGGGAAGGTGCCGAGTCAGGCGCCTCCAAAGACGTGCGTGCCGCGCTGGAGCGGTACAAGGAAGCGATGGACATCCTGTCCGGCTACGTCATCGACCAGGGATACAGCCTGCGGTTCGCGATCGAGCCGAAGCCCAACGAGCCACGCGGCGACATCCTGCTGCCTACCGCCGGGCACGCCCTGGCCTTCATCAACGAGCTGGAGCATCCCGAGATGGTCGGGATCAACCCGGAGATCGGGCACGAGGAGATGGCCAGCCTCAACTACGCCCACGGCATCACCCAGGCGCTCTGGCACGGCAAGCTGTTCCACATCGACCTGAACGGCCAGAACGGGCCCCGCTACGACCAGGATCTGCGGTTCGGGGCCGGGAACGCACGCGGCGCGTTCTGGGTTGTGGACGCACTGGAGGCAGGCGGGTACGACGGGCCGGTCCACTTCGACTACAAGCCGCCCCGCACCGAGGATGACGACGGCGTCTGGGATTCGGCCGCCGCCTGCATGCGCAATTACCTGATCCTGCGGGCGAAGGTCCGTGCGTTCCGGGCTGACCAGGACGTCATCGAGGCGCTGGCTGCCTCGCACGTGGCCGACCTGGCCCTGCCGACCCTGGCCGACGGCGAGACCTGGCGCGACGTCCAGGGCTTCACGCCCGACATCGAGGCTCTCGCCGCCCGCGGCATGGCCTTCGAGCGCCTCGACCAGCTCGCCCTGGAGCACCTCTACGGCGTCCGCTAACCCACCCCCCGTCCCGCAGCAACGGCACCGGCTCGGGCATGGCGGTCTTCTACCCGGCGTCACAGGCGCTGCTGCCCAGGCTCGTTCCGGAGGGTCTGCTGTAGGAGGCCTTCGCGATAAGCCGCCTGGCGATGAACGCCTCGCCGCGGTTCAGCCCCCGCCGGCCCATGCTGTTCGTGGTGCTGATGGGCGTGGCGATCGCGCGCCGGCCTCTGGCGCGTCCGCTCCGCCGGGCTGGCTGTGGCGTGGGAGCGGGTGTTTGCCCGGAACGCCTGAGTGCGGGTAAACTACGCAAGGTTGTTTGGGCACCTCGTTCGGTGAGGCGTCGACATGAACACAGGCCACTGATCCCACGACGTCGAGAGACGCCCAGGGTCAGGACAGGTCTCCCCGGCCTAAGGGGTGACCCGAAGTGGCTGCACCGCTGGTGCTACGTCGTGTCGTGCCAAAGCTCTGACGAGTAGGGGTGCGCGGCGGATTTGCCGTCGGCGTTCTCCCGTGTGCTGCCATCGGGCACCCCCGTGTGCCACGGCCGGAGGGAGGCGAGACATGGATAGCGGTGAACCGGGCCATCATCGGCCCCGCATCCGAGGACTCTCGTTTTCTTCCGGCACGCGGTAACCGCCCGCTCTGCGCGAATTTCGCACGTCACGATCTGCTGCGCGCTGCGCTTTAGCGCAGCGCGGACGGATGCTGCGTGCCTCCCAGGACGCCCCGGACAGGGGAATGAGGGAGGATCACCATGACCACGGCCCTGGAGCAGCGCACCGCGGTACTCGACTCCCAGCACGTCGGCGACATCCGCGGCGCGCTGGGCACCATCCGGCTGGAGGACACCGCGCCACGGCGCGGCCTGCCGGCACATCTCAGGACGCTCCTGGCGATCATCGGCCCCGGGCTGATCGTGATGGTCGGCGACAACGACGCGGGCGCGTTCGCCACCTACGGGCAGGCCGGCCAGGACTACGGCACCCGGCTGCTGTGGACGCTGCTGCTGCTGGTCCCGGTGCTGTACGTGAACCAGGAGATGGTGCTGCGGCTCGGCGCGGTGACCGGGGTCGGGCACGCCAGGCTGATCCTGGAGCGCTTCGGTAAGTTCTGGGGCGCGTTCAGCGTCATCGACCTGTTCATCCTCAACGCGCTGACCATCATCACCGAGTTCATCGGCATCACCCTGGCGGCCGGGTACCTGGGGCTGCCGAAGGCCGCCGCGGTGGCGCTGGCCGCGATGGTGATCATCGGGGCGGCGTTCACCGGCAGTTTCCGCCGGTTCGAGCGGATGGCGGTCGCGCTGTGCGCGGGCTCGCTCCTCCTGATCCCCGTCTACTTCATCACCCACCCTGCCGTCTCCCAGATGGCCCGCGGTTTCGCCATGCCGGTCATGCCCGGCGGGCCGGGGCAGATGTCCACGGTGATGCTGCTGATCATCGCGATCGTGGGCACCACGGTCGCCCCCTGGCAGCTGTTCTTCCAGCAGAGCTACGTCATCGACAAGCGGATCACCCCCCGCTTCATGAAGTACGAGAAGGCCGACCTGTGGATCGGCATCGTCATCGTGAT
>DAIRVB010000252.1:4598-6632 GCA_036803065.1 Streptosporangiaceae bacterium | reverse complement strand
ATCGGGCATCCGGTCCAGGTCGTAAACCGTGAACGGCCGGCTGACCGCCGGCCACGCCTCTGCGATGCTCACAACACCCATGGTGCCTCCTGTCGGCCATGGGTGCCACTCAAGCACCGGGTGCCGACAAGCTGGCCCCAGCCCGGAACCCGTGGGCCGACCTGGGCGGGCGGTTGTCCGTTGGGTAAAAAAGCGCGATTCAGGGTGCTGGCGGCGGGCTCATTCCCATTCGATGGTGCCGGGGGGCTTGCTGGTGACATCCAGGACAACCCGGTTGACCTCGGGCACCTCGTTGGTGATCCGGGTGGAGATCGCCGCGAGCACCGCGTCCGGCAGCCGCGCCCAGTCGGCGGTCATGGCATCCTCGCTGGTCACCGGGCGGAGCACCACCGGATAGCCGTAGCTGCGCCCGTCGCCCTGGACACCGACGGACCGCACATCGGCCAGCAGTACCACTGGGCACTGCCAGATCTCCCGGTCCAGGCCCGCGGCGCTCAGTTCCGCGCGGACGATCGCGTCCGCCGCCGACGCGATCCGCAGCCGCTCGGCGGTGACCTCACCTATGATCCGGATAGCCAGGCCTGGCCCGGGGAAGGGCTGGCGCCAGACGATCTCGGGCGGCAGCCCGAGGGCCTCCCCGACCCGCCGCACTTCATCCTTGAACAAGGCGCGCAACGGCTCGACCAGCTGGAATCTCAGGTCCTCCGGCAGGCCGCCGACGTTGTGGTGGGACTTGATGTTCGCCGCACCCGTGCCGCCGCCCGATTCCACCACGTCCGGGTAGAGCGTCCCCTGGACGAGGAAATCGACCGACGTCCCGTGATTTCCGGCGTCCGCGGCGATCTGGCGTGCCGCCTGCTCGAAGGCGAGGATGAACTCGCGCCCGATGATCTTGCGTTTTTCCTCCGGGTCGGTCACCCCGGCCAGGGCGGCCAGGAATGTATCCGCCGCGTCCACCACCGTGAGGTTCGCGCCTGTCGCGGCCACGAAATCCTTCTCCACCTGCTCGGCCTCGCCTTGGCGGAGCAGCCCGTGATCGACGAATACGCAGCTCAGGCGGGACCCTATGGCGCGCTGCACGATGGCTGCGGCGACCGCGGAATCGACTCCCCCGGACAGGCCGCAGATGGCGCCGCCCTCGCCGATCTGCTCGGCGACCCGCTCGGTCTGCTCCTCGATGATGCCGCGCATCGTCCAGTTCGGGCGGCAGCCCGCCGCCTCCAGGAAGCGGTGGAGGATCAGCATGCCCTGCTGGGTGTGCAGTACCTCAGGGTGGAACTGCACACCGTAGAGCCGGCGGCTGGGATTCTCCACCGCGGCGACCGGGGTCCCAGCGGTATGCGCGATCACCGCGAACCCGGGGGGCGGGGCCGTGCATGTGTCGCCGTGCGACATCCACACCTGCTGATGTCCGGGCAGGCCACCGAGCAGCGTGCCGCCTGCCCGTGCCGCTTCGGGCACCGGCTCGCCGTCCGGCGACTCACTGTCTGGCGATGAGATCAGCTCAAGGGCGGTCGCGCCGTACTCGCCACCGCCGGTGTGGGCCACCTCGCCGCCGAGGCCGGACACCATGAGCTGGAAGCCGTAGCAAATGCCGAGCACCGGAACTCCGGCCTCGAGCAGATCCGGCGGCCCGGGCGGGGCGGGCGGCGCGCCCTCCGCGTACACCGACGCTGGCCCGCCCGACAGGATGATCGCCGCGGGTTTCCTGGCCAGGATCTCGGCCGCGGGCATGGTGCAGGGCACGATCTCTGAGTACACCTGGCACTCACGGACCCGGCGCGCGATCAGCTGCGCGTACTGGGCTCCGAAGTCAACAACCAGGACTGTGTCGAAGTCACCATCGGATTGCACGATGCCGCCCTCCCCGGAGGCCGGCCACGGTCCGCGTCCAGGACGGGAGCGGCCGGCGCGTTGTCGGCAGAGGCCGTCAGTCTAGGGCCTCGGTCCGGCTGTGATCGCGGTCCGGGCGGCCCGTGGGCCAGCCGACGGGGCTGCCGTGGGCCAGCCGACGGGGCTGGGGCGGCCTCCGGG
>DAIRVB010000252.1:0-4498 GCA_036803065.1 Streptosporangiaceae bacterium | reverse complement strand
CTGGGTCGGCGGGTTGCGCGGCGGGGCCCACCCTGACCCGGGCGATACGGCGGCCGTCCATCTCCGTGACGGTAAGCCGGTGCCCGGCGATTTCCACCGACTCATGGTCGCTGGGCAGTTGGCCAAGCCTGGCCAGCACGTAGCCCGCCACAGTCTCGTACGGGCCTTCCGGGAGCTCGACCCCGGTCTGCTCGGCGAAGTCATCCAGGTTCAGCAGGCCATCTACTTCGATCTCGCCGCCGAGCAACTTCTTCGGCTGTCCCGCATCCACGTCGTATTCGTCCTGGATGTCGCCGATCAGTTCCTCGACGAGATCCTCAAGCGTGACGATGCCCGCCGTACCGCCGTACTCGTCCACCACGATGGCCAGGTGCGACCGGTCCCGGCGCATCTCTGACAGCGCGGACAGGACCGTTTTGCTGGTCGGAAGCTGCTTGACCGGCCTGCAGACCTCGCCGACGGTGAGCGCGCGAGTCGCGAAGTCAGGATCCAGCAGGTCACGCACGTGAATGAAGCCGATGACGTCGTCGTAGGAGTCCCGGTACACGGGGAACCGCGAGTGCGGCGCGCCCGCAACGATCTTCGCCACGCGGGACAGCGGCGTCGCGGCCGCGATGAACTCGACCTCGGTCCGCGGCACCAGGACCTCCCGGATCTGCCGGTTCGCGGCCTCGAACACCTCCCCCACGATCCGCCGTTCATCTGGGCTCAGCGCCTGGTGGCCGACGACCAGATCACGAAGTTCCTCCTCAGTCATCACCCCGCGCCCCGCTTTGGGGTCACCGCCGAAGATCCGCACCACGAGGTTGGTCGACCGGGACAGCAGCCAGACCAGGGGGCGGGCCAGCACCGAGATCCGGTCCAGCGTCGGAGCCGCGAGCAGCGCCCACCGCTCCGCCCGCTGCAACGCGAGCCGCTTGGGCGCAAGCTCGCCGAGCACCAGGGTGAATATCGAGATCGCCCCGGTCACCACGACCAGGGAGACCACGGATGCCACCCCGGAGTCGACATTGTGCTTGATCAGGGCGGTTTTCAGGTCGCTGGCCAGGGTGGCCGCGCCGATGGCACCGGAAAGCAGCGTCGCGACGGTGACGCCTATCTGCACGGCCGAGAGGAAACGGTTGGGATCCTGGGCCAGCCTGGCGACGCGCTGCCCGCGCTTGCCCTGCTGGGTGAGCGACTGCACCTGCCCTTCACGCAGCGAGACCAGGGCCATCTCGGCCCCGGCGAAGAACCCGCCGACGAGCACGATAAGCAGAACGACGATGACGTCCCAGCCGACCTGGTTCACGTCTTGATCCCTGACCTCCGCATTCCACCACCGGCACAATCCACCACCGGCGCAGCCCACCACCGGCCGGGTGGACCCCTTGCCTCGACAGCCGACGGCCGACGGCCGCTGCCGTGGCTGGCCCGCACGGCGCGTGGTGTGCGCACAGTCTAAGCAGCCACTCTGGGGCGAAGGGCAATTGAGCCCGCGAAATCGCCTGCGGAACTTCCACCGCGCCCGGGGTTGCGGGTCTGTCGGGCCCTGGCCGATGCAAATGATCCCTGGGCCCGATAGCGTATGGGTCCGATGGGGACAGATGACGTCTGGAAAAATAGCGGCAGGCTCGCCGATGGCAGAGAGATCATCTACTTCGATGAGTCACTCGGCCTGGCCAGGGCCGATGTGCCGGATTTGAGACCGCTAACATCCGATCCCTCCCCCAGCGTCGCGCAGGGAACGGGCCTGCCCGCCCCGGGCTGGCCCGAGTCCGGGTTGCGCTGGGACGCGCTTCGCGGCGAATGGGTGGTGATCGCCGCGCAACGCCAGGACCGGACCTTCCTGCCACCGGCCGACGAGTGCCCGCTCTGCCCGTCACGGCCGGGACGGCTCACCGAGATCCCGGCGGACAACTACGACGTCGTCGTCTTCGAGAACCGGTTCCCATCGCTGCGCGGGACGGCAGACGGGTCATCCGGCGGGCCACCTGGTTCGGGACCGGCGGAGACAGCCGGGGTGCCGGGACGGCCGGCCGTCGGGCGATGCGAGGTTGTCTGCTTCACCTCCGACCACGACGCATCCTTCGCCAGCCTGACGCCGCGCCGCGTCCGGACAGTCGTGGAGGCGTGGGCCGACCGGACCACGGCCCTGGGCGCGATGGCCGGGATCGAGCAGGTGTACTGCTTCGAGAACCGGGGCGAGGAGATA
This sequence comes from Streptosporangiaceae bacterium, assembly GCA_036803065.1. GTDB lineage: Bacteria > Actinomycetota > Actinomycetes > Streptosporangiales > Streptosporangiaceae > JAWWPY01. Next base: position 2,304 of record DAIRVB010000252.1, on the reverse strand, counting down.
GGTGTCACGCTCCGCCACCCGCACGGCCAGATCTACGGCTTCCCGTTCGTGACCCCGATGACCTCCCGGATGGTGGCCCAGGCGCGCGGCTACGCGGCGGGTACCGGCCGGAACCTGTTCGACGACCTGGTCGCCGGTGAGATCGCTACGGGCATCCGCCTGGTGGCCTGCAACGAGCACTGGACGGCGTTCGTGCCTGCCGCCGCGCGGTGGCCGTATGAGGTGCTGCTCTTCCCGGCCGAGCGGGTGGCCGACATCCCGGCGCTCAGCGACCAGGCACGGACCGCGTTCTGCGATCTCTACCTCGACGTGCTGCACCGCCTTGACGCGCTGTTCGGGATGCCGCTGCCGTACATCGCAGCCTGGCATCAGGCGCCGAACGGGGACGAATTCGCCCGCCGGGAGTTCGGCCTGCACCTCCAGGTGCTATCCGTCCGGCGGGCGCCGGGCAAGCTGAAGTACCTCGCGGGAACGGAGTCCGGCATGGGAGTCTGGATCAACGATGTCCTGCCGGAGGAGGCAGCGCTGAGGCTCCGGGAGGCGCGATGAGCCAGGAACGCCCGCTGAGGCTGCTGGTCACCGGCGGCGCCGGGTACATCGGCAGCGTGGTCGCGACCCTGCTCGGAGCGCGGGGACAGGACGTCGTCGTCCTCGACGACCTGTCCACCGGCCACCGGGACGCGGTCCCCGCCAGCGCCCGTTTCGTCCAGGGCACCGTCCGGGATGACGCGGCGGCCTTGCTCGCCAGCGGGATCGACGCGGTGCTGCATTTCGCGGCGAAATCGCTGGTCGGCGAGTCCATGGAGAATCCGTCGCTGTACTGGGAGAACAACCTGGGCGGGACACTGGCTCTCCTAGAAGCAATGCGCGCAACGAAAACCCCCCGGATTGTCTTCTCCTCCACCGCGGCGGTCTACGGGGAACCCGAGGCCACGCCCATCGCCGAGACCGCGCCGACCAGGCCGACGAGCCCGTATGGCGCATCGAAACTGGCGGTGGACACGGCGCTGGCCGAGTACGCGCGGATGCATGGCATCGGCGGGGTCAGCCTTCGGTACTTCAACGTCGCGGGCGCGTACGAGGACTCTGGCGGCCGCTGGTACGGGGAGCGCCACGCGCCTGAGACCCACCTCATCCCGAACCTCCTCGCGATCGCGGCCGCGAATGCGGCCGGGGCCGACCGGCACGCGCAGTTGTTCGGTGACGACTACCCCACCCCGGACGGGACCTGCGTCAGGGATTACATCCACGTGGCCGACCTGGCCCACGCGCACCTGCTGGCCCTCGATGCGTGCGCGCCCGGCCAGCACCGGATCTACAACCTCGGTGTCGGGAACGGCTTCTCCAACCGCGAGGTGCTCGACATGTGCCGCGAGGTGACCGGCCAGGACATCCCGGCGGTGATCGGGCCGAGGCGGCCGGGCGACCCGGCGGTCCTCGTCGCTTCCGCCGACCGCATCAAGGCTGACCTCGGCTGGCAGCCCGATCGCCAGCTGCGCTCGATGGTGGCCGACGCCTGGGCTTTCACCCAGGTCAGGGCCTGATGGCCACGGTCATCGGCGCAGGCCGCGTCGTGGCAACGTTCCGGGAGTGCTTCGGCGCAGATCCCGGCGGCGTCTGGCACGCCCCCGGGCGGGCGAATCTGATCGGCGAGCATACCGACTACAACGAGGGGTTCGTGCTCCCGTTCGCGCTGGACCGGGGCACGCTCGCAGCCGCCGGGCTCACCGGCGGCGGCGCGCTCGAACTGCGCGACGCCGCTATGCCCGGTGCCGCTGGGCCCGGTGCCGCTGGGCCCGGTGCCGCTGGGCCCGGTGCCAGGGTCACGGTGCCCCTGGATACGCTGGCGCCGGGCGAGGTGGCCGGATGGGCGGCCTATCCCGCCGGAGTCGCCTGGGCGCTGCACGAAGCCGGTTATCCCGTCACCGGGACGAGCCTGGCCATCGACTCGGATCTGCCGCAGGGCGCTGGCCTGTCCTCCTCCGCCGCGCTGGAATGCGCGGTCGCCCTCGCCCTGACCCAGCTGCAGGGAATCGACGTGCCCCGGCCCGAACTGGCCGCCATCGCACGCCGCGCGGAGAACGACTTCGTCGGCGTGCCATCCGGGATCATGGATCAGTCCGCGTCCCTGCTCTGCCGGGCCGGCCAGGCCCTGCTGCTCGACTGCCGCAGCGGGGAAAGCACACCTGTGCCGCTCGACCCAGCAGCCGCCGGCCTGGCCCTGCTGATCATCGATACCCGCGCCCGGCACGCACTGACCGACAGCGGCTACGCGGCCAGGCACCGCGCGTGTGCGCCCGCGGC
>DAIRVB010000251.1:3762-6658 GCA_036803065.1 Streptosporangiaceae bacterium | reverse complement strand
GCCGCCCGGGCGGCTGCGGCCGACGCGCACGCTCGGTTGACCGCCTTCGTGGAGCATGCCGCCACTGACGGCGAGCCCGATCCCTCACTGGGCGATGCCGGGCTTACCGCGCTGATGAGCAGCGTCGAGGGCATGGACGTGGATCTCGGCAGACTCGCGGAGCGGGCCGACGCGGAGCGGGACCGGCTTCTCGGGCTGCTCGCCACGGACTGCGCCAGGATCGATGCCAGCCGCCCCCCGCTGGAGCTTGCGCGCGAATTGGTCCGTGAGCATCCGGGCCCCGAGGGCGTTATCGACGCGGCGGCGGCCTGGACCCAGAAAGCGATCGACTTCACCAGGGAACAGGACCTGGTCCCCTACCACGACGGCATCTGCCTGGTCGGGCAGGCGCCCGAGTCCCGGCGGTGGGCCATGGCCATGATGTCCGCCGCGGCGCCTGGCGAGCCGGAGGGGCCCTCGTGGTACCACATCACCCCACCCGACCCGTCCTGGCCGCAGCAGGAGCAAGAAGAGTGGCTGGAGGTCTTCAGTACGACCACGCTGCCCGTCATAACCGTGCACGAAGTCGCCCCCGGGCACTTCTCGCACGGCCGCGCCCTCCGGCGGGCACCGACCGTGGTCCGGCGCACCCTGCACTCGGCGGCCTTCGTGGAGGGCTGGGCGCACTATGCCGAAGAACTCTGCGTCGAGGAGGGGTTCTGCGCGGATGATCCCCGGTTCGCCGTGGGTGTCTGGCTGGAGGCACTGGTCCGGGTCACCCGCCTCGCATGCGCCATCGGAGTGCACACCGCTGGGATGAGCGTCGAGGAAGGCGCGCGCAGGTTCGCCGCAGATACCCACCTGGCCGGGCCGGCCGCACTGGCGGAGGCCAGCCGGGCCACCTTCGACCCGACGTACGGCCGTTACACCTGGGGGAAGCTGCAGATCCTGGACCTGCGGGAGCGGGCCAGGAAGCACTGGGGGGCCAGTTTCTCGCTACGCCGGTTCCACACGGCCATGATGGACCTCGGCGCGCCGCCGCTCGGCCTGCTCGACACCGCGCTCGAGCGCGGTTGACCTCGCGGGGCCGCCGGGACCATAGTTTGACTGTGTCAACTAACTCATTGCTTTCGTCAACGACCAATGGGCGCGCTGACGAGCCTGTCGCGGCGGTGCGCGAGTTCAACCGCTTCTACACGAACGTGCTCGGACTGCTCCGCGAGGGACTGCTGGACACGCCGTACTCGCTCACCGAAGCCCGGGTCATCTTCGAACTGGCGCGCCAGGACCCGGCTGATGCCAGGGCGCTGCGCCGCTCGCTGGACATCGACGCCGGCTACCTGAGCCGCATCCTGGCCAGGTTCGCCGCCGACGCCCTGATCAGCCGGGAACGCGCGGCGTCGGACGGCCGCCGCCAGGTCATCTCCCTGACCGAGTCGGGCCGAGAAACGTTCAGGATGCTGGATCGCAGTTCCAATGACCAGATCCGCGCGCTGCTGGCCACGCTCACCGAGGACGACCAGCGGCGGCTGACCACGGCGATGACGGCTATCAGGGATGTCATCGAGGGATCCCCGCGGCCCGCCGCCTTCGTGCTCCGGCCACCTGGCCCAGGCGACCTGGGCTGGGTGGTGCACCGCAATGGCGCGCTATACACGCAGGAGTACGGATGGGACAGCAGCTACGAGGCACTCGTCGCCCGGATCGTCGCGGACTACGCGGGACGTGCCGACCCGGCGCGCGAGGCGGCCTGGATTGCCGAACTGGACGGCTCGCCCGCCGGATGCGTGTTCTGCATGCGCAAAACGGACACGACCGCGCAACTCCGCCTGCTGCTCGTCGAGCCGCGGGCGCAGGGCATGGGCCTGGGCGGCCGCCTCGTCGCCGAGTGCATTACCTTCGCCCGCCGGGCCGGCTACTCGGAGATCGTGCTGTGGACCAACGACGTGCTCGACGCGGCGCGCCGCATCTACCAGCGGGCCGGCTTCGAGCTCACCGGCTCCGAGGAGCACCACAGCTTTGGTCACGACCTGGTCGGGCAGGACTGGCGGCTGCCGCTCGGCCGCTGAATCATTCCGGCGTGCCGGGCACCACCATGCCGGTCTCGTAAGCCAGGATCACCGCCTGCACCCGGTCCCGCAGCCCGAGCTTGGCGAGCAGATGGCCGATGTGGGTCTTGACCGTCGCCTCGCTCACGAAGAGATCACCGGCGATCTCCGCGTTGCTGCGCCCTCGGGCCAGCAGCAGGAGAGTGTCCCGTTCCCGTGCGGTGAGCGACGCCAGCCGGGACGGCGACGGCGTTGTCGCGGGCGGCCTGCGGGCGAATGCCTCGATGAGAAGCCTGGTCACCGACGGGGCGAGCAGCGCGTCGCCCGCCGCGGCCGCGCGCACGGCAGCGATCAGGTCGCGGCGCGGCGCGTCCTTCAGCAAGAACCCGCTGGCCCCCGCGCGCAGCGCTTCGTAGACGTAGTCGTCAAGGTCGAACGTGGTGAGCATGACCACCTTGGGGCCCGCCTCCTGGCGGTTCCCGGTGATCAGCCGGGTAGCCTCGAGCCCGTCCATGCCGGGCATCCTGATGTCCATGAGCACCACATCGGGCTTACGCGCCGCGGCGGCGGCCACGGCCTCGACACCGTTCGCCGCCTCACCGATCACGGTGATGCCGTCTGTGGCATCGAGGATGACGCAGAAACCCGCGCGGACCAGTTCTTGGTCGTCGGCGACCAGCACCCGGATGGGGCTGCTTGCCCCGGCCTCGCTCACCGGGCCGGCAGCCGGGCGGTGATGGCGAAACCGCCGCTGGGAGTCGGCCCGACCGTCAGGTTGCCACCACACGAGGCCACCCGTTCCGCGATCCCCGCGAGGCCGAACCCGCCCGACCGCGGTACTCCCCGGCCGGCCACCGCCGCGCCGTTCG
>DAIRVB010000251.1:0-3662 GCA_036803065.1 Streptosporangiaceae bacterium | reverse complement strand
AGGCCGAACCCGCCCGACCGCGGTACTCCCCGGCCGGCCACCGCCGCGCCGTTCGTGGCCGGCCCAGGACCGTTCGCGGCCGGCCCAGGACCGTTCGTGGCCGGCCCAGGACCGTTCGCCGCGACGCGGGAGTCCGTGACGCTCACGGTGACATAGTCCGGCTCGTAGGAGAGGGCGACAGCCGCCTGCGACCCCCGGGCGTGCCTGATGGTGTTGGTCAAGGCCTCCTGGACGATGCGGTAGGCGGTCAGGTCGATGCCCGGGGCGAGCGGCGTCGGCGTCCCCAGCACGGTGAGCTCGACCGGCAGGCCGGCCTCCCGTACCTGGTCGAGCACCGCACCGAGTTCCGCGAGGGACCTCGACGGAGACGTTTCCAGGTGCTCGGAGGGACCGCGCAGGACACCGAGAAGCCGGCGCAATTCGGTGAGCGCCTGACGGGCCGTGGACGCGATGATTTCCACGGACCGTGTGGCCTCCGTGGGCCGGTCCGGGAGCAGCGACGTCGCCGCTTCCGCCTGCACCGCCATCAGGCTCACGTGATGGGCCACCACGTCGTGCAGTTCGCGCGCGATGCGGGTGCGCTCCTCGGCGGCCGCCCGTGCCGCTCCATCGTCGCGCTCCGACTCCGCCCGGGCGGCACGGTCCTCGACCTCCTGGATGTACGCGCGCCGGGTCCGGCTGAGCACGGCGGCCATCCACGCGGTGAGGCTGACGAAAGCCGACACCGCGGCGTCGTACGGCTGGTTGTGGCCGGGCGAGAGCTGGGAAATGGTCGAGCCGATCACCGTCAGGACTACGGTGACCCGGCGCACCACGGGCCCGCAGCGTTCCATGACCGTGAAGAACGCGAGCGTGGTGGCCACCTGGAACGGCGCGTAGCCGAACCCGAGCGCGTCATAGGTGATGCGCGCGGCAGCGGACGCGAGCAGGACGGGCACAGGCCACGACCGGCGCCAGATCAGCGGGACGCTCTCCACGATGACCAGGGCGAGGGCGAGGCCGAACGGATGCAGCTGGGACTGATACGGCAGCACGGCGGCGACGTCGAAGATGGTCAGCGCCAGCGCCAGGGCGAGGTCCTGGACGCGTGGCGGAAGCATCGCGACCCGGGCCATCAGCCTCTTCACGACCTGATGGTACGGCTCAGGCTGGCCGTAAGGCATCCGCCGGACGGCGGAGCGGCCAGATCAGCCAAACGGCGGAGCGCGACCCGGGACCGGGCCGTGTCCTCACCCGCGGGGCGGACACCGGGAAATCGCCCCGCCGCTGGATGCGTCGACACTGCCCGGCCCGGGAGCATGCACACATGCAGCAGAATCCGCTAGTTCAGGGTCCCGCCCCAGTGCCACCCCACCCGCCAGGCACGCCAGAGATGCCTGAACCGGCTGGCCAGGCTACGTCCGGCGACGCCAGCCCGGCCCAGGCCAGCCCAACCCAGCCCAGGACAGATCAGGCCAGTCCGGTCCAGGCCACCCCAGGCCGCCGGACGCCCAGGCCCGGCATCGCCGCCATTGCGATAGCTGCCTTCGCTGTCGAGATGGCGGTGAGCGCGCGCTATGGCTACCACCGGGACGAGCTCTACTTCCTGGCCGCCGGCCAGCATCCGGCGTTCGGTTACGTCGACCAGCCGCCGCTCACTCCCCTGGTGGTCCGGGCCGATGCGATGCTGTTCGGCAACTCGCTCGTCGGGCTCCGCCTGCTGCCCGCCCTGGCCCTCAGCGCGCTGGTGCTGCTGACCGCGGCGATGAGCCGGATCCTCGGGGCCGGCCGGGCCGGCCAGCTCATCGCCGCCCTGGCCGCCGCGACCTGCGCCGAATACCTCGGTGCCATGCACCTGTTCACGACCACCACCCTCGACTTCGTGTTCTGGGCCCTCCTGCTGTACCTGGTGCTCCGATTGCTGGAGGGCGAGGACCCCCGCTGGTGGGTGATCATAGGGGCTTGCGCAGGAGTCACCGCGGATGCGAAGTGGGACATTGGCTTCCTGGTCGCGGCGCTGCTACCCGGCTTCCTCCTCACCCCGGCCCGGCACCTGCTGAGGAGCCGGTACCTGCTTATCGGCGCGGTGCTGGCGGCCGCGCTCGCCGCACCTGATGTCATCTGGCAGGCAGTGCACGGATGGCCGAACCTGGACGTGTTCCGGGTCCTGCAGCAGGACGCGGGGCACAACCGGGCGGGCTACTGGGTGGCTCAGGTCCTCTTCACGGGGGTGGCCCTCACCGGTATCTGGGTCGCGGGCCTGGTGTGGTCGCTGCGCAGCGACGCTGCGCGCCGGTTCCGGGCCGTGGCGATCGGCGTGGCCATCGTGATCGTCCTGCCCTTCGTGCTCGGCGGCAAGCCCTACTACTCGGGTGCCGCGTTCACGTTCCTGTTCGCCGCCGGCGCGATCCCGGTCGAGCGGAGGCTCACCCGCAAGCGCTCGGCCGGGCGCCTGCGCGGTCGCCCCGCTGCCCTGATCACGGCCATGACCGTGTCGGCCGTGGTGGCCCTGCCTGTCGCGATCCCGGTCCTGCCGGCCGCCACGCTGCGCGAGATCCCGCTCCAGAAGATCAACTATGATCTCGCGGAGACGATCGCCTGGCCGGAGCAGGTGGCACTGGTGGCCCGCGAATATCACTCGCTCCCCCCGGCGCAGCGCGCCGTGACCACCATCCTGACCAGCAATTACGGTGAGGCCGGGGCGATTGACCGCTATGGCCGGAGCGCCGGGCTGCCCCAGGTGTACAGCGGGGCGAACAGCTTCTGGTTCTGGGGGCCTCCCCCGGCCAGGGACCGCTCCGCGATCGCGGTGAACATGGATCCCTCCTTCCTCAGGCGCGAGTTCAGCCACGTGCGGAAGATCGCTACGTTCACCAACGGGCTCGGGGTCAGCGACGACGAGCAAGGCGCCACGATCTACCTGGCCACCGGGCTGAAGTCCGCCTGGGCGCAGGCCTGGCCGGCCTTCCAGAACTTCTCCTGAGCCCAGGCCGCCCGCGGCGGCCGCCCCAGCCCGGGCGGCCGCCGCTGGTGCCACCCCGGGCCTCTGCGGGGCAGCCGCCGTGAGAGCATCGTTGATGCTGGGTAGCCGTAGCCGCGAGGGTAAGGATCATGCTGGGGATGAAGGCCCGCTCCGACCGTCTGTCGGCGGTGCATGCGGCGGCCGCCGCGTGCCTCGTCGTCTTGGCCGCGGCCGGTGTGACCGGGTGCTACGCGAGGGCCGGCGCCGCGACATCCATCCAGATAGCCACGGCGTACGTGCCGCAGCCGGCCATCCCGGGCCAGACCGTCGCCTACGTCGTCATCCGGAACAACGGCCCGCGCGACCGGCTCGTCGGCGCCCGGACCAGCGTCGGCGGCCGGGTCGTGTTCCGCGCCGCCGTGGGGCGGAGCACCGCCATGCACACCATTCCCTCGATCAGCATTCCCGCCAACTCGATCGTCCGGCTGGTGCCTGATGGCCTGCACATGCTGATTACCGGCGCCGGGCCGATGCGCGGCGGCAAGGACATTACGATCACGCTCATTTTCGCCCACGCCGGGTCGCAGTCCGTGGTGGCTCAGGTCACGAACCCAGAAAGCGGCGGAAGCAGCTACTTCCTGAACTAGGTGCCGGACGTGCTGGGAGGTCCGTTCACGAATTGGGCCAGAGATCCTCCGGCTCACGCCCACGGGTCTCGGGG
>DAIRVB010000250.1:0-6664 GCA_036803065.1 Streptosporangiaceae bacterium | reverse complement strand
TCCCGGGGGACTCCCCCGGACCCCCGTGGCCCAGACCCCGGTGGCCCGGAACCCCCCGCATTGGTCCCCGCAGCATCGCCGGATTCTGGTGTCCAGCCGTGTTCCTTGGCGATCCGCAGGCCGGCCAGGGTCGCATGGCCCGCGGTGTGGCCGGCCGCCCCCTGGTCGTCCGGAAACCCGGCCAGGATCCGCGACGCCTGCTTCCAGGTGCACAACCGCGGCGCGCCACGGGTCGGCGCGACGTGGGCGCCTGATCGTAGCCCGTCGACCAGGTCCCTGGCCGACTGCGGGGTCATGTCATCGAAGAACTCCCAGTTGACCATCACCACCGGCGCATAGTCACAGGCCGCGTTGCATTCCAGGTGCTCCAGGCTGACCTTGCCGTCGCCGGTGGTCTCGTCATTCCCGATGCCGAGGTGCTCCTGCAGGCCGGCGAAGATGGCATCACCGCCCATCACCGCGCACAGCGAGTTGGTGCAGACGCCGACGTGGTGGTCCCCGACCGGCCCGCGCTTGTACATGGTGTAGAAGGAGACCACCGCGGTGACCTCTGCCTCGGTGAGCCCGAGCCGCTCGGCGCAGAACTCGATGCCGTCAGCGGAGACGTAGCCTTCCTCGGACTGCACCAGATGCAGCAGCGGCAGCAGCGCCGAGCGCGAGTGCGGGTAGCGCCCGATGATCCGCGCGGCATCCGGCTCCAGCCGCGCGCGAGCCTCCTGCGTCAGCGACATTACCTGTCCACGCCTCCCATTACAGGATCGATGCTGGCTACTGAGGCGATGACGTCGGCGATCATCCCGCCCTCGGCCATGGCCGGCAGGGACTGCAGGTTGGTGAACGACGGGTCGCGGAAATGGGCCCGGTACGGCCGCGTGCCGCCGTCGCTGACCGCGTGGCAGCCAAGCTCGCCCCGGGGCGACTCCACCGTCGCGTACACCTGCCCCGGCGGCACCCGGAAACCCTCCGTCACCAGCTTGAAGTGGTGGATGAGCGCTTCCATGGACTGCCCCATGATGTGGGCGATGTGGTCCGGCGAGTTACCCAGCCCGTCCGGGCCCAGCGCCAGCTGGGCCGGCCAGCCGATCTTGGCATCGGCGATCATGACCCGGTCGTCGGCCGGCCGGGGTCCGGCCAGCCGGTCCGCGCACTGCTCGATGATCTTGAGGGACTCGTCCATCTCGTCCATCCGGACGAGATACCTGCCGTAGGCGTCGCAGGTGTCCTGGGTGGGCACGTCGAACTCGTAGCTCTCGTACCCGCAATAGGGCTGGCTCTTGCGCAGGTCCCATGGCAGGCCGGTCGCGCGGAGCACCGGGCCGGTGACACCGAGCGTCATGCATCCGGTCAGGTCCAGGTAGGCGACGTTCTTGGTCCGGGCCAGGTACAGCGGGTTGGCGTCGAGCAGCTTGCGGAGTTCGCCGATCAGCGGGGGCATCACGCGGAGGAACTCGCGGATCTTCTCCAGCGCCCCGTGCGGCAGGTCCTGCGACACCCCGCCCGGGCGGATGTAAGCATGATTCATCCGCAGCCCGGTGACCAGCTCGAAGATGTCGAGCACCTTCTCGCGCTCGCGCAAGCCGTACAGCAGGACGGTGGTGGCGCCGAGTTCCAGGCCGAAGGTGCCGATCGCCATCATGTGCGAGGAGATCCGGTTGAGCTCCATCATCAGCACCCGCAGGGTGCTCGCACGCTCCGGGATCCTTTCCTCGATGCCGAGCAGCCGCTCTACCGCCAGGCAGTACGCGGTCTCGTTGAAGATCGGCGACAGGTAGTCCATCCGGGTGCAGAACGTGACGCCCTGCGTCCAGGTGCGGAACTCCATGTTCTTCTCGATGCCGGTGTGCAGGTACCCGATGACCGGCCGCAGCTCGGTCACCGTCTCCCCCTCGAGGGTCAGGATCAGCCTGAGCACGCCGTGCGTGGAGGGATGCTGGGGTCCCATGTTGACCACCAGGCGCTCGGCGCTCGTGCGGTCACCCGCCTCGTCAGCGGCGGCGACCACCTCGTCCCAGTCCTGGCCGCCGACGGTGTAGACCCTGCCCTCTGCCTCGGCCGTGTCCGAGCCCCCTGCATCAGCCTGGGTGGTCACGTGTACGACCTCCGCTCGTCAGGTGGCGGCACGCTGGCGCCGCGGTACTCGACCGGGATCCCGCCGAGCGGATAGTCCTTCCGCTGCGGGTGCCCCTTCCAGTCGTCGGGCATCTCGATCCTGGTCAACGCCGGATGCCCGTCGAACACGATCCCGAAGAAATCCCAGGTCTCCCGCTCGTGCCAGTCGCAGGTCGGGTAGACGCTCACCAGGGACGGCACGTGCGGGTCGGCGTCAGGAATGCTGACCTCGACCCGGAGGCGCCGGTTGTGCGTGATCGACAGCAGTTGGTAGACGGCGTGCAGTTCGCGCCCGACATCAGCGGGGTAGTGCACGCCGGAGACCCCGCCGCACAGCTCGAAGCCGAGCGTGGCCTCGTCCCGCAGCAGCCGCATCACCTCGAGCAGATGCTCTCTCGGCACATGCAGGGTGAGCTCGTCACGGTCCACGATCACCCGCTCGACCGCGGCGTCGAAGTCCGCGTCGGTCCCCTTCAGGGCCTCGGCCAGGCCGTCGGCGATGTCATCGAAGTAGGAGCCGTAGGGCCGCTGGGCGGACGGCACCAGCGCCCGCCGGACCTGGAGCCCGCCGTAGCCAGAGGTGTCGCCGGTGCCGCCGGTGCCGAACATCCCGGTCCGCTCGACCTGCTCGTGCAGGCGTTCCTGGCCGGCCCGTGCTGCCGAATCAATCTGCGCTGCCGGATCAACCTGCGCGGCGGGGTCAGGACGACTCTGGTCAGTCACTGGGCCGCCCCCGCACCAGGTGCGTGACTGTGCTGCATATGACCCTGGAGGTCCGCGGCCAGCGGCAGCCGCCGCAGCCTGGCCCGCTCCAGCTCCGCCACCTCGTGCTCGCGGTTCGCGCCGAGCTTCATGTTCTGGATCTTGTCGTGCAGCTTCACGATCGCATCCAGCAGCATCTCCGGGCGCGGCGGGCAGCCCGGCAGGTAGATGTCCACCGGCACGATGTGATCGACGCCCTGGACGATCGCGTAGTTGTTGAACATCCCGCCGCTGGACGCGCAGACCCCCATCGAGATCACCCATTTGGGCGCGGCCATCTGGTCGTAGATCTGGCGGAGCACGGGGGCCATCTTCTGGCTGACCCGGCCCGCCACGATCATCAGGTCGGCCTGGCGGGGCGTATTGGAAGCCCGCTCCATACCGAACCTGGCCAGGTCATGCCGGGGGCCCCCGGTGGAGATCAGTTCCATCGCGCAGCAGGCGAGCCCGAATGTGGCAGGCCAGACTGAACTCTTACGCGCGTATCCGGCCACCTTCTCGACCGTGGTGAGCAGGATCCCGCTCGGTAGCTTCTCTTCCAGGCCCATGCTCTAGTCCCACTCCAGACCGCCGCGCCGCCACACGTAGGCGTACACGACCAGCAGCGCGGCAATGAACGTCACCATCTCGACCAGCCCGAAGGCCCCGAGCCGGTCCAAGGCGACCGCCCAGGGATACAAGAAAACGATCTCGATGTCGAAGAGGATGAACAGCATCGCCGTCAGGTAGTACTTCACCGGGAACCGGCCGCCGCCCCGCGCCTGCGGGGTGGGCTCGATGCCGCACTCGTAGGCCTCGAGCTTGGCCCGGTTCCACCGTTTGGGGCCCGCCAGCGAGCCCATCACCAGCGAGAGAATCGCGAAGACGGCGGCCAGGCCGCCGAGTATCAGGATCGGCACATAAAGGCTCAGCATCGCGCGCCTCCCTTCCTTATCTCCTCCGGCATCTGTCCCAGGGACTGCCTAGGCCGCCGGCGTTATCCTAGACAGTGCGTTCATCACCCGGTCGGTCGCATGGCTACCACCCGGCTCGGTGAGGTTGGCCAGGACTTTCATGACGATCCGCATCAGGGCCGGGTGCGGCATGCCGTGTTTGGTCGCGAACTGCATCACCCGCGGGTTCCCGATGGCCTCAACGAACTTGCGCCCGAGAGTGTAGTAGCCCCCGTAGGTGTCCTTCAGCACCTGCGGGTAGCCCGCCAGCACGCTCTCCGCGGCGCGCAGGTCAGGCTGCGCCAGAGCCCGGGTGATGACCCTGGCCGCGATCTCCCCCGATTCCATCGCGTAGGCGATGCCCTCGCCGTTGAACGGGTTGACCATACCGCCGGCGTCACCGGCCAGGAACAGGCCCCGCGTGTAGTGCGGAGTCCGGTTGAAGGCCATGGGCAGCGCCGCGCCGCGCACGGGCTGCGTCCGGTTCTCCTCGGTGAAACCCCACTCCGCGGGCATCCCGGCGAGCCAGCGGCGCAACAGGCCCCGGTAGTCGATGTTCTGAAACGCCGCACTGGTATTCAGCAGTCCGAGGCCCACGTTGCTGGTGCCATCGCCCATGCCGAAGATCCAGCCGTAGCCCGGCAGCAGCCGGTCACCGTCCCAGAGTTCCAGCCACGACTCCAGGTAATCATCGTCGTGCCTGGGGCTGGTGTAGTAGGTGCGCACGGCCACGCCAAGCGGCCGGTCGTCCCTCTTCCGCAACCCCATCGCCAGTGAGAGCCGCGACGAGTTGCCGTCCGCCGCGACCACGAGACGGGCCCGGTAGGTCCGTTGGGTATCTGTATCGGTTTTCGCCGCGGCCCCGGCGGCCGCGGCGACCGGCTGCCGCCGGGCGGTGACCCCGACGATGCGGCCCTCGTCGTCGAGCACCGGGCCGGTCACGTTGACCCCCTCGAGCAACCGCACGCCCGCCTTCTCAGCCGTGCGGGCCAGGGTCTCGTCGAACCCGAGCCTCGTGCGCACCAGGCCGTACCCCGGGTAGTCGGACAGCTCGGGCCAGCGCAGTTCGAGGCGGACGCCGCCGCCGATGATGCGCAGGCCCTTGTTCTCTCTCCAGCCGTCCTTCGGGTCGGGCGTCACCCCCATGCCGAGCAGCGCCCTCACCCCGCGCGGAGTGAGGCCGTCGCCGCAGACCTTCTCCCTGGGGAACGTGGCCTTCTCCAGCAGGAGCACGTCCAGGCCGGCATTGGCCAGGTAGTACGCCGTGGCCGAGCCGGCCGGGCCCGCCCCCACGACGATGACGTCGGCCTCCTCCTCAGCGGTGCCTGAGGCCGCCGCTGCGCCGGGGGCCGCGGCTCGGCGCGGAGTTGCGGCGGCAGCCGCCTCGCCAGCGGGCTGCGGCGGAGTGCTCGGAGCGCCGGTCCCGCGGGCAGGTTCGGCGGCGGCAGCTTCGGGGGGAACTTCCTGGGTCACGGACCTTGTCCTGACTGTCTTGTGAACCGCTTCACAAGTGCTCACTCCGGAGTCTAGACCGTATCCCGCGGCCCGGACGACCCGCCCCTTTGCGGTCATCGCGGGGACCCCGGCCAGGTCGCGGTCAGGCCGGACGGCGCGCGACATGAACGGTGACGACACCCATGGTCAGATTTCGCCAGCGTACTGCCGACCAGCCTGCGGCGGCCATCCGCCGCGCGACCCCAGCCTGGGCCGGCCAGTCCTTGATGGATTCGGCGAGGTAACTGTAGGCGTCGGGGTTGCGCGACAGCCGCCGCGCCACCGCGGGAAGCGCGGTAGTCAGGTAGCGCTCGTAGAGCGTGTTCATCTGGCGCCCGGGGAGGTGCCCGAACTCGCAGATCACCAGCCGTCCGCCCGGCTTGGTGACCCGCAGCATCTCGCTCAGGGCGGCGTCCGGGTCGGCGACATTGCGCAGGCCGAACGAGATCGTCACCGCGTCGAAGGCCTGGTCGGCGAAGGGCAGCCGGAGTGCGTCCCCGGCGACGAAGCTCACCGTGCCAGCGTGTGCACGCGCTCCCACCTGGAGCATGCCCAGCGAGAAGTCGCAGGCCACGCAGTCCGCGCCCGCCGCGGTAAAGGTGACCGACGAGCTTCCGGTGCCCGCCGCGAGGTCAAGGACCCGCTCGCCGGCCCGGGCCCCGACGATCCGGGCCACCACCCGGCGCCACCACCGGTCCTGGCCGAGCGAGAGCACGTCGTTCAGCAGGTCGTAGCGCTCCGCAACCCGGTCGAACATGGCGGAAACCTCACCGGGCCGCTTGTCCAGGTTCGCGCGTGTCATGCATCCAGCCTTCCACAGCCCCGCCGCTGTCCAGCACGCCGAGCACATCCGACACGGCGAGGGTCAGCTGGCCCTCGCCGTGTCGGATGGTCGGTTTTCAGTTGTCGTCGGGCTGCCCGGTCGGGCTGGGTCCATGCCTGCCCGCCGCAGGTGAGCCCCGGAGTCAGGCCGCCGCACGGTGGAGTCAGGCCGCCGCACGGTGCGGCTGCGTGACGCGGTCCGCGTGGCTGCGGACAGTCGCGTACGCCGGGACGGCGCGAAGACCTGCCTTGGCGCCGAAGTAGGTGCGTGCCTCGGCGTAGTCCGGGGCCGTCTCAGGGCGCTTGAAGGTCATCCACAGCGGGATGCCGACGATCGCCAGTATCACCAGGATTGCCGTCGGGAAATTGGCCAGGACCAGGGCGTTCACAGTTGCCTCCTCCGAGTCCGCCGGCGGCGGCTCCGCCGGTCGTTGTCGATACAGGAAGCATGCCGCGCGGGATTCTCAGAGCTCTCGGCACAACTTCTGAGCCTCCTCTGATCGCGGTGCCGCCGGCGTCGCTGCGGGCCTGACTCCGCTCGGCAT
>DAIRVB010000249.1:0-6684 GCA_036803065.1 Streptosporangiaceae bacterium | reverse complement strand
GGTCTGCACCCTGCTGTCGGTGAACGCGCGGGCCACCGGGTACTCACGCATGTAGCCGTAACCGCCATACAGCTGAACGCACCGGTCGACGACCCGGTTGCACAGCTCGGTGTTCCACCACTTGAGCATGGACGCGTCCTCGTTGGACAGCCGATCTTCGTTGTGCTCCATCACCGCCCGGTCGGTGAATGCCCGTGCCACGGCGAGCTCGGTGGCCATTTCGGCGAGCACGAACCGGTTGTGCTGGAAGCTGCCGATCGGCCGCCCGAACGCCTGGCGCTCCTTGCTGTAGGCGAGCGCCCCCTCGAACACCGTCTCGGCCCCGGCGAGCGCGGTCGTGCCGAGCGCGACACGCTCCCGCGGCAGGTTCTGCATGAGGGCGACGAAGCCGCCGCCTTCCTCACCGAGCAGGTTCTCCGCCGGGACCGAGACATCGGAAAAGAACAGTTCCGAGGTGTCCTGGGCGTGCATGCCGATCTTGTCCAGGTTACGGCCACGCTCGAAGCCGGCCATGCCGCGCTCGACGACCAGCAGGCTGATGCCCTGGTGGCCCGCTGTCGGGTCGGTCCGGGCCACCACGATGACCAGGTCGCTGAGCTGGCCGTTGGATATGAAGGTCTTCTGGCCGTTGAGGATGTAGCGCCCGCCGTCGCGGACCGCGGAGGTGCGGATCCCCTGCAGGTCGCTGCCGGCGCCTGGCTCGCTCATCGCGATGGCCGTGATGAGCTCACCCGAGCAGTACCCGGGGAGCCAGCGGTCGCGCTGCTCGGGCGTGCACAGACGGCGCAGGTACTGGCCGTTGATGTCGTTGTGCACGGCGAAGCCGGGGCCCGTGGTGCCCGCCCGGGCCAGTTCCTCGTTGAAGATCAGGTAGTACCGGTAGTCGGGGTCTCCCCCGCCGCCGTACTTCTCGTCGATGTCGATCCCGAGCAGCCCGGCCCGGCCCGCGGCCAGCCACACGTCCCGCGAGACAACGCCGTCCCGCTCCCATTGTTCGTGGTGCGGCGTGACCTCCCTGCTGATGAACGAGCGCGCCATGTCCCGGAACGCGTGGTGCTCAGGAGCAAAGATGTCCCGTTGCATCGGAATGCCTCCCCGCCAGATATCGCCTGCTTGTGACGGTAACCCCCAGCAGGCACCCAGTCATGCCCGGGGCAAAGATCGACTGTTCAGCACCTGCGGCCTATCCGCTGTTGCGACTAGATTGCATCTATCGTTAAGGTAAAGATCATCTGAGCAGCCGAGCGAGAGGACCTGGATGGCGGACGTGGGTGCACGCCTGGCCCGGATCCGTGCTGGGCTGACACCGGCCGAGTGGGCCCGCACCGGCGGCATGGCGGCGGCGGTCGTCGGGCTGAACGTGGCGGGCTGGGTGATGCTGGCCGCGGCCGTGAGCGGCCATTACCACATCAGCAAGACGGAGATCTTCGGGTTCGGGACCGGGATCCTGGCCTACACCCTGGGTATGCGGCACGCCTTCGACGCCGACCACATCGCGGCGATCGACAACACCACCCGCAAGCTCGTCAACGACGGCAAGCGGCCGCTCTCGGTGGGATTCTTCTTCTCCCTGGGGCACTCCAGCGTTGTCTTCGTGCTGGCGCTGCTGCTGAACTTTGGCATCCGCTCCCTGAACGAGCAGGTGAAGGACAACGGATCGCAACTGCACGCCATGACCGGGGTCATCGGCACCTCGGTTTCGGGGACCTTCCTGTACATCATCGCCGCGATGAACCTCGTCATCCTGCTCGGCATCGTCAGGGTGTTCCGGGAGATGCGCAGCGGCCGGTACAACGACGGGCAACTCGAAGAGCAGTTGGACAAGCGCGGGCTGATGAACCGGTTCTTCGGGCCGCTGGCCCGCCGGGTGGACGCGCCGTGGAAGATGTACCCGATCGGCATCCTGTTCGGCCTCGGCTTCGACACCGCCACCGAGGTCGCCTTGCTGATCCTCGCGGGCACGGCCGTCGTCAGCGGCCTGCCGTTCTACGCCGTCCTGTCGCTGCCGATCCTGTTCGCCGCGGGGATGAGCCTGCTCGACACCGCCGACGGCTGCTTCATGAACTTCGCGTATGACTGGGCCTTCGCCCGCCCGATCCGCAAGGTGTACTACAACCTGACCATTACCGGCCTGTCGGTGTTCGTCGCCCTGTTCATCGGCACCATCGAGATCCTCGGGCTGATCGGCCAGGAAGTCCACCTGGGCGGCGGGTTCTGGGCCTTCATGCAGGGGTTCGACATCAACAAGGCCGGTTTTGTCATCGTCGGCGTGTTCGTGCTGACCTGGGCCGTTGCCCTGGGCGTCTGGCGGTTCGGCCGGATCGAAGAGCGGTGGGACGCCGCCAGTGCGGCGGCCAGCGCCGGTGCAGGGGCCGACGCCAGTGCCGGGGCCAGCGCGGTAGCTGAGAACCAGGGCGCCGCCAGGCCGGTAGCAAGCCGGGACGCCGGCGGCCCGGGGTGCCTGGTCGGGGCGCCGGGTCAGGCCGCGCTGGACTCCGCCAGGTAGGCCGCCCACTGCGGGTCGCCGTCGTTCGCCGCGCCGATCAGCCGCCAGTGCGCGCCCCTCGGCACGGCGGGTACGCAGCGCATGGTCCAGCCAAGTTCCTCGACCAGACGGTCGGCTTTGCTGTGGTTACAGCGCATGCAGGAGGCGACGCAGTTCTCCCACGTGTGCATGCCGCCCCGGCTCCGGGGCAGCACATGGTCGATGGTCTCGGCACGGTGCCCGCAGTACGCGCACTGGTAATTGTCCCTGCGCATTAGCGCGCCCCTGGTCAGCGGGACCCTGCTGCGGTAGGGCACCCGGACGTAGCGGCGCAGCCTGATCACCGACGGCATGGCCAGGACGACTGAGGTAGAGCGGAGCAAGTTGCCCTCCGCATCGTCGTGCACGACTTCGGCCTTCTCGCCGAGCACCAGGCAGACCGCGCGGCGCAGGCCGACCGTCGTCAACGGCTCATAGGTCACGTTGAGCAGCAGTACCCGTCGCACGCCCGCCTCCCGGATGGTGCGCCATGCCAAAGAACAGCCTAACGGTCGTCCCCCGGCGGGTCATAGCGCCGGCGTGGCGAGCCGCCGGCGCAATGGCGTGCCGCAGTTGCCCCGGCGGGCCGGGACCTGCGTCGGAGCGGTTGTCCCGCACTCGTAGAGTGCGATCATGTACCCGAGCGCGCGCCGCCTCGACCTCGCCGAGAACCTGCACGGCCACCTCGTGCGCGACCCGTACCGCTGGCTTGAGGACCCGGCCAGCGGCGAAAGCCAGGCCTGGCTCGCGGCCCAGGACGCGCTGATGCGTGAGCAGGCCGCCGCCCTGCCCGGCCGGCTGCCGCTGGCCGCGCGGATCCGCGAACTGATGGGTGCGGGGTACGTGAGCGCACCGGTCTGGCGCGGGCGGCGGCAGTTCTTCCTGCGCCGAGCCGCCGATCAGGAACACTCCGTCCTGATGACCGTGGCACCGGGTGAGCCGGAGCGTGCCCTCATCGACCCCATGGCCCTGGACCCGTCGGGGGCCACGACGCTCGACCACTGGGCGCCGGACAACGAGGGACGCCTGCTCGCCTACCAGTTGTCGGCGGGCGGCGACGAAGAGTCGGCGCTGCGGGTCACCGACATCCTCTCCGGTGAGCTGGCCGAGGGTCCGATCGACCGGTGCCGCTACTCCCCCATCGCCTGGCTGCCCGGCGGCAAGGCGTTCTATTACGTGCGCAGGCGCCCGCCGGCCGTGCTGCCCCCGGGCGAGGAGCAGTACCACCGCCGGGTGTACCTGCACACCGTCGGCACGCCCGCCGACGAGGACATCCTCATCTTCGGTGCGGGCCGGGACAAAACCAACTACTACGGGGCCTCGGTCAGCCAGGATGGCCGGTGGCTGATCATCTCGGCCGCCCAGGGGACCGCCCCCCGCAGCGACCTGTGGCTGGCCGATCTAGCCGCCTCGCCGGTCACCGCGCCGACGCTGACCGTGGTCCAGGAGGGGGTCGACGCGCGGACCAGCGTCCATGTCGGCCGGAACGGCCTGCTGTACGTGTTCACCGATGATCGAGCGCCGCGGGCCCGGCTTGCGGTCGCGGATCCCGGCCAGCCGGACCCCGCCTCCTGGCGGGAACTGATCGGTGAGGATCCGGAGTCCGTGCTGACGGATTTCGCCATCCTCGACGGTGCGGAACTGAGCCGGCCACTGCTGCTCGTCTCGTGGACCCGGCACGCGATCAGCGAGCTCACCGTGCACGACCTGGGTACCGGCGAGCGGATCAGCGCGCTGGGCCTTCCGGGCCTCGGCGGCACCGGCGGGACCAGGCGGCTCGGCAGTACAGGCGGCATCACCGAGCGGCCCGAAGGAGGGCACGAAGCCTGGTTCGGCTATACCGACTACACCACGCCCGTGTCGGTCCAGCACTACGACGCCCGCACCGGGGAGGTCACGACCTGGAACCGCGCGCCCGGAACGGTTGAGGTCCCGGCCACCGTGGACACGCGCCAGGTGACCTACCGGTCCGCCGACGGCACGGAGGTCAGGATGCTGGTCACGGCGCTGGCCACCGGGACCGGCGGCGACGCCGGTCCGGAGGACCGCGCGCCGCTGAACCCGCGGCCGACGATCTTGTACGGGTACGGCGGGTTCGGCATCAGTCTCGCCCCGGCCTTCGCTGCCTCAATCCTCGCCTGGGTGGAAACCGGGGGTGTCTACGCAGTCGCGGGGCTGCGCGGCGGCGGGGAGGAAGGCGAGGAATGGCACCGCGCCGGAATGCGCGACTGCAAGCAGAACGTGTTCGACGACTTCCACGCGGCGGCCGAGACGCTCATCTCCGAGGGGTGGACCACACCCGGCCAACTCGCCATATCGGGAGGATCGAACGGCGGGTTGCTGGTCGGCGCGGCCATCACCCAGCGGCCGGAGCTCTACGCCGCGGCCATCTGCTCCGCCCCGCTGCTCGACATGGTGCGTTACGAGCGTTTCGGACTCGGCCAGACCTGGAACGACGAGTACGGCACCGCCGACGACCCGGACGAGCTGGGCTGGCTGCTCTCTTACTCTCCGTATCACCACGTGCGCGAGGGGACGCGTTACCCGGCGGTCCTGTTCACCACCTTTGACAGGGACACACGGGTCGACCCGGTACACGCCCGCAAGATGTGCGCCGCGCTGCAGCACGCCACCGCCGCCCGCTGGCCAGCCAACCCGATCCTGCTCAGACGTGAGTCTGATGTGGGGCACGGAGCCCGCGCGGTCAGCCGTTCGGTATCGCTGTCCGCGGACGGGCTGGCATTCCTCGCGCTGCACACCGGCCTCGGCGTGTGATGGGCCCAGGGTTGTCGTTGCTTAAGCTTTGGCCGGTGAGCAGCGTTAGCCGGTGAGCAGCGTTAGCCAGTGAGCAGCGTTAGCCAGTGAGCAGGGCCTCGCGGTACTCGCGGACGGCAGGCAGATCGCCGTGTTCGGAGGCGACCGACTCGCCCAGGGACCGGGCGGCACGGACCACGAGCCCCGAGCGGTGCTGGGGCGGCAGTGCGAGCACGGTGTCACGGCTCAGCCGCAGCGCCTCTTCCGGCTCGTCCGCCTCAAGCCTGCACCGGGCCTGTCCAAGCATGATCAGGGACCTGTCCAGGATCTCGCCCGGCGAGTACATCTGGAGAGACAGCTCGAACACCTCGTCCGCGCTCTTGTAGTCGCCCAGGGTGATAAGAGCGTCGCCCTGATGAAACAGGATCTGCCGCTCGGTATAGCCAAAGGCCGTGTCGCTACGAAGCTCTCCCGCCAGCCCGCCGAGCGCCAGATGGGCCCGGTCCAGTGCCCCCTTGGCCTGCCCCAGCGCTTCGCGGATGCTGCCGCATCCGGCGGATGCCAGCCTGGCCAGCGCCCGCGCCTCCATGACCGGGGCCATCACGCTGGCCACGCAGGAGTGCCTCCCGGCCAGGTCGCCGCCCGCCCGAGCGAGCAAGGCAGCCTCCCCCGGGTCGGCGTAGTAGAGCGGCACCATGGACTCGCGGACGGTAACCCAGCCACGCAGATGACGGTCGCCTGTCTCGTCCGCGGCCATCCGCGCCGTACGGAAGAACGACCGCGCCAGGCGCTGGTCCCCTATGTTGATCATGGTCATGCCAGCCAGCGCGGCCAGCTTGGCCGCGAGACGGCAGAGCCGCTCGGCAAACTCCAGCGGCTGGCGCCCTTCGCACATCCGGCGAACGTCACCCAGTTCAAGCAGCACGTCACACAGCAGCCGCAACGGCGCGACGCTCCGATACTGCCGGCCATAGCCGTCCGCGCTGTCCTCCCACTGGTCGAGCATGGTCGCCGAAACGCTCGCGCCGAGCAACGCGTCATCCATCCGGCGGCGGATGCGGTCCACCGCGCCGAAGAACGGGCCATCGATCGCAGTTGCGGAATCGGCTCCTGTGTCGGCGATCAGCCTGAGCAGGGCCCGCCTGAGCACGTCATCATCCGCGTCGCCGTCGGTGTCCGGCACCGCCCCCCACGGCGCGGGCACTAAGGCGACCAGGGCCATCGGGGTTGCAAAAGCTGTCGGGGCCGCCGTCCTCGACCCGAGAGACGAGGGTGCCGGTGCCGCCAGGGCCTCGACGCCTGGCGCCGCGCCCGGCGGCAGGCTAAGGACGGCCGCTCCGGTGCCGTTGCGGGGGTCAGGGACAGGTCGCAGAGCGGACAGCCTGCGCGCAGTTGCGCCACGAGGG
>DAIRVB010000248.1:0-6706 GCA_036803065.1 Streptosporangiaceae bacterium | reverse complement strand
TCTTCCGCTGGGTGGAACGTCCTCTACCCGCTGCGGTGGCCGGTGTTCAGACTCGCCGCATAGGCAGTGCGCGGGTGGCGGGAGATGGCAATGAATTTCGTGCGGAATCAATGGTACGTAGCGGCATACTCGGCGCAGGTCGACCAGGGCCTGCTCGCCCGCACCATCCTCGGCGAGTCGATCGTGCTCTACCGGACCAGCGGCGGGCAGCCGGTGGCGCTCGCTGACCGGTGCGTGCACCGGCATTTCCCGCTGTCGGAGAGCCGCCTGGTCGGCGACACGATTGTCTGCGGGTACCACGGCTTCACCTATGGTGCTGATGGCCGGTGCGTCGCCGTCCCAGGTCAGCAGCGGATTCCGCGGACCGCGCGGGTCGCCGCCTACCCGGTGGCCGAGCAGGACTCGTTCGTCTGGGTGTGGATCGGCGAGCCGGAGCAGGCCGACGTGAGCCTCATCCCGCGGGCGCCATGGCTCGCGGACGACGGGTACACCACCGTGTCCGGGATGGAGCCGCTGGCGGCCAGGTACGGGCTGCTGGTGGACAACCTGATGGACCTGTCGCACGAGACGTACCTGCACGGTGGCTACATCGGCACGCCGGAGGTCGCGGACACCCCGGTCACCACAGAGGTGGACGAGGACCGGGGCGTCATCTACGTGAGCCGCCACATGGACGACGCGGCCTGCCCGCCGTTCTACGCCAAGTCCACCGGCATCACCGGGCGCATCGTGCGCTGGCAGGACATCGAGTACCGCCCGCCGTGCCTGTACCTGCTGCACAGCAGGATCGCGCCGGTCGGCGTGCTGCCCGGGCCGGATGGGTCCGATCCGGCCGGGTTCCACGTCGAGGTCGTGTACGCGATCACGCCGTCGACCGAGAACACCACGTATGACTTCTGGGCGGTGGCGCGCGACTTCGCCCGCGACGACCAGGGGGTATCTGAGTTCCTGCATGACAGCAACCGGACCGTAGTGCTGCAGGACGTCGCGGCGCTGAACATCCTGGAGCATGTGATCGCCGCGGAGCCCGAGGGCATCCAGGAACTCAGCATCAACATCGATACCGGCGGGCTGGCCGCGCGCAGGATGCTCCGCCGGATGGCGGAGGGGACCCAGCGGGTCCCCGCGGAGGTGCCCTGATGACCGGCATGCTGGCGGGTGGCACGGTCAATCGCATCACCTGGCTGCCGGGCACCGACCGGCTGCTGGGAACCTGCCATTGCGGGGCGATGGGCGAGGCAGAGGACCCGGTGGCGATGTGGCAGTGGCTGCTCGCTCACCCGGAGCATCCGGGGCGTCTGGGGCGTCCGGGGCGTCCAGGCCGTCTGGGCCGTCCGGGGCATTCGGAGCACCCGGAGCGTCCGGGGCGTCCGTGAACAGTTCGCGCGGCGAGGCAGAACGCGAGCTCGTCGTCGCCCACAAGGCGACTGCCGCGGACGGGGTGATCGTGCTCGACCTGCGAGAACCCGCCGGGGCGCCGCTGCCGGGCTGGCAGGCCGGCGCGCACATCGATCTCCTGCTCGGTCCTGGGCTGGTCCGCCAGTACTCGCTGTGCGGTGATCCGGCGGACGCCTGGACCTGGCGCATCGCTGTGCTACGCGACACCTCGGGCCGGGGCGGGTCGCGGTATGTGCACGACTCGCTTCCTGAAGGCTGCGCCGTGCGTGCCCGCGGGCCGCGCAATCACTTCGCGCTTGAGCCCGCGGGGCGCTACCTGTTCATCGCGGGCGGCATCGGCATCACGCCGATCCTGCCGATGATCGCGGCCGCCAAGGCGGCTGGCACCCCCTGGACCCTGGCCTACGGCGGCCGGACCCGCGCCTCGATGGCGTTCCGCGGTGAGCTGCGATCCCGCTACGGGGACCGGGTCGTCCTCCAGCCGCAGGACGAGCGGGGGCTGCTTGACCTCGATGAGCTCCTTGGTGAGCCGTCCGCTGACACCCTCGTCTACTGCTGCGGGCCAGAGCCGCTGCTGGCGGCGGTGGAGTCACGCTGTGCCCGCTGGCCGGAAGGCGCGCTGCACGTCGAGCGCTTCGCTCCCCGGCCAGCGGAACTGGAGCGGGAGCCGGCCGGGCCTGCGGCCGCGGCGGAAGCCTTCGAGGTCGAACTGGCGCGGTCCGGGATGCTGATCCGAGTTTCCGGCGACATGTCCATCCTCCGCGCGGTCGAGGCCGCCGGTGTCCAGGTGCTCTCGTCCTGCACGGAGGGCATCTGCGGCACCTGCGAGACGGCGGTGCTGGGCGGGGTGCCGGACCACAGGGACTCCCTGCTCACCCCGGCGGAGCGGGCGGCCGGAGACACGATGATGATCTGCGTGTCGCGATCGGCCACCCCCAGGCTGGTGCTCGACCTCTGAAGATAATGAGGAACCCGGGTACCAGCCATCGCAGCGAGGAGCGCAGGCAGAGAGGAGAGCAAGCAGATGAGCCAGGCATCCGGCGTCCGGCCACGGCCGGCGGCCGGCAAGCTTCTCGACATCCTCGCCGCGTTCCGCGCCGACCGTCCCGAGCTGAGGCTCTCCGACATCAGCCGCCTCGCCGGGCTTCCGCTGACCACGACACACCGGCTGGTCCGCGAGCTGACCGTGTGGGGTGCGCTGGAGCGCAGTGCCACTGGCTCGTACCACATCGGCCTGCGGCTGTGGGAGGTCGCCTCGCTCGCGCCCCGCGGGCTGCGGCTGCGTGAGATCGCCCTGCCGTACCTGGAGGACCTGTACGAGGCCACCCACGAGAACGTTCAGCTTGCCGTCCGCGAGGGCCTTGAACTGGTGTTCGTCGAGCGGCTGCTCGGCCGGGACGCCGTGCCGGTTCTCACCCGGGTGGGCGGCCGGTTCGCCCTGCACGCGACCGGGGTCGGCCTGGTGCTGCTGGCCTTCGCCCCGGCCGAGGTGCAAGAGCATGTGCTCGACGGGCCGCTGGAGCGGTGGACCCCGAAAACCATCACCAGCCAGGCGCAGCTGCGCCGGGTTCTGGCCGATGTCCGCCAGCGTGACTACGCGGTGAGCGACCGCCAGGTCACCATGGATTCCCTGTCGGTGGGCGCGCCCATCCGCGCGGCCGGTGACGAGGTGGTCGCCGCTTTGTCCCTCGTGGTTCACTCCGATGGTGCGCAGCCGGGCACGCTGGCCGCGCCGGTCCGCGCGGCCGCCCGGGCCATCTCGCGGGCCCTCGGCTCTCCCGCGGCGCGGCGGCCGCCGACCCGGTGATCGCGGTAAGGCTTACAGCCCACTAGGAAGCGCGCGGGGCGGGCGGCGGCCGGTCAGCGACCGGCGCGCCCAGCAGGCTGCCCAGATACGCCTTGATGGTCGGCCGGGATCCGAAGACGAGCAGGAAGAGCGCTTCCCGGGCGAGCCGCTGGGCGTGCTGATCGTTGAGGACGGCCACGGCGCCCTGGTGGACCACCAGCGCGGCCGCGGCCCGCATGGCCAGCTCGGATGCTGCGGCCCGGGCTGCGGGCATCGTCTCTGACGTCCCGTCATCGAGAGCCGCCCGGCAGCTCGCCAGTTCCTCGTCCATCGGGCCGAGACCGATCAGCTCGCAGCAGCGTGCGGCGATTCCGAGGGCCAGCGAGCCATTGCTCCGCAAGCCACCCGCGTCGCGACTGCGCCACTCGCTCAATGCCACCACGCCGGTTACCCGCTCGGCCGGGACGAAGTGCCCGCTGAACCGGGCCCGGACGGTGCGGCTGGCCATGACGGCCACCATGTGCAGCGGTTCCACCGAAAGCGTCACGCCCGGCTGCGCGTCCAGCAGCGCCCAGACGATGTTGTCCTGCTCATCGCGCGCGGCGGTATGGAGGGTGTCGATGTGCCCCCAGCCGGTCACCCACGGGGAAACCCCGTCAAACACGTACCCGTCGGCTACCGGTCGTGCTCGCAACAGGGGCGGACCGGGCAGGGTGCCAGCCAATGCCACGCCGGCCCGGCGCCGCCCGGCGCACAGCGGTTCCAGCCATTCCTGGCGTAGCGGACCATTCGTGGTGCCCGCCACCGCACGCACCGCGCCATGATGCTGCGTCCACACGAACGTGGTCGACAGGCACCCGCCCGCCAGTACCTCGATGACCCGGCACGCGGTGCGGAATTCCACGTCCAGCCCACCATATTCGCGCGGCCCCGCCATGCCGTAGAACCCCTGCGCGGCGAGCAGGTCGAGGTGGGCGGGGGGAATCTGGTGGCTGGAATCGACCGCCATCGCGGCCGGCACCAGCACATCCGCGGCCAGCCGGCGGGCTCTGCCCAGGACAGCGGATGAATCGCCTGCGGCGTCGTGAGCCGGATCGTCCACCCGCACCTCCCACGCGCCCAGGGCGTGTCCCATGGATCTTCAGCCTGCCGCGGCCGCCGCGCCCGGCGGCGAGCCACGAACCACGAATCATGTCATTGAACCCATGGGAACGAGTTCGGCTCCCCGGGAAGTGGCCGGGCAGGCCGTGGTCAGTAGCATCGCGGTCATGAGGCCGCCCGAACCTGCCCGCGACGGAACTAGCGGCCCTGACCACGGCCCTGACCACGGCGCTCCCTCGGCGCAGCCTCCGGGGCCGCTGGCTGGGCTGGTCGTGGCCGACTTCTCCCGCGTCCTGGCCGGCCCCTACTGCACGATGCTGCTGGCCGACCTGGGCGCCGACGTGATCAAGGTGGAGAGCCCCACGGGCGACGACACGCGCACCTGGGTCCCGCCGACCCGGGAAGGCGTCTCCACGTATTACCTCGCGATCAACCGGAACAAGCGATCTGTGGCGCTGGATTTCAGCGACCGGGGCGACAACGCCGCGGCGCGGGAACTGGCCCGCCGGGCCGACATCTTCGTGGAGAATTTCAAGCCCGGCGGCCTGCGCCGGTTCGGGCTGGACTACGAGACGGTCAGCGCGGCCAACCCGGCCGTCATCTACGCCTCCATCAGCGGGTTCGGCGCTGGCGCCGGAGCGGCCCTGCCCGGGTACGACATGATCGTGCAGGCCATGTCCGGCCTGATGAGCCTCACCGGCGAGGCGGACGGGCCGCCGCAGCGGGCGGGTATCGCGCTGTTCGATGTGATCGCCGGCCTGCACACCGCCCTGGGCATCCTGGCCGCGCTGAGTCACCGCGCCGCCACCGGCGAGGGGCAGCACATCGAACTCAGCCTGCTGTCCTCCGCCATGTCCGGCATGGTGAACCAGACAAGCGCGCAGGTGGCCGGCGGGGTGGTCCCGTTCCGGATGGGCAATTCGCATCCCAGCCTGTTCCCCTACGAGCCACTGCCCACCGCCGACGGCGAGCTCGTCGTCGCAGCGGGCAATGACGGCCAGTTCCGCAGGCTGTGCGAGGTGCTCGGGGTGCCGGGACTGGCGGACGATCCGCGGTTCGCCGCGAATCAGGGCCGGACGGCCAACCGCGAACTGCTGCGCCCGCTGCTGGCTGAGCGGCTCACCCAGCGCCCGGCGGGCGAGTGGTTCACCGCGCTGACCGCCGCAGGCGTGCCGTGCGGCCCCATCAACACAGTGGCCGGCGGCGTCGCCCTGGCCACCGAACTCGGCCTGGACCCGGTGGTCATCGCGGGGGAGGGCGGGTCCGGCGTCCCATCGATCCGCCATCCGATCACGTTCTCCGCGACTCCGCCCAGCTACCGGCGGCCGCCACCCGCGCTCGATGAGCACGGTGCGCAGATCCGCGCCTGGCTCGCCGCGCCGCCCTCCGACAGGACAAAAGACCTATGAATCAACGAAACGTCCCGCCCCGCTTCCCGACGTCCATAGGCGCCTCCGACCTTGACTCGATCACCCTGCTCGGCCAGGACCTCGCGGCCGACCTGATGGGCCAGGTCTCCTTCGGTGAGCTGGCGCTCTGGCTGGTCACCCAGCGCAGGCCCACCACGTCGCAGGTCCGGGTGTTCGAGGCCGTGCTGGTGGCGCTGGCTGACCATGGCTTCACCCCGACCGCGATCGCGGCCCGGCTGACCTACCTGAGCGCCCCCGATTCGGTGCAGGGGGCGCTGGCCGCGGGCCTGCTCGGCGGGGGTTCCCGGTTCCTCGGCGTCACCGAGGACTGCGGCCGCTTCCTGGCCGACGCGCTGGCGTCGGCGGGGGAGCCGCTACCGGCCGGCGACGCCGGCTGGGACGCGCTGGCCCTGGCCGCGGTGCGGCAGGCTCGTGCCGCCGGGCGGTTCGTCCCCGGCCTGGGCCACCCGGTGCACAAGGTCACCGACCCGCGGACCCCGGTACTGATCCGGATCGCCGAGGAGGAGGGAACCCGCGGCCCGCACCTGCGGTTGTTCGAGGCGATCGGCCGGGTCCACCCGCAGGTCCTCGGCCGCACCCTGCCGCTCAACGGCGCGGGCACCTGCGGCGCAGCCCTGGCCGACCTGGGCCTCCCCGTCGACCTGCTGCGCGGTTTCGCGCTGCTCGCCCGGGCGGCCGGCCTGCTCGGTCACCTGGCCGAGGAGCAGCGCCAGCCGATCGGCATGGACGTGTACCTCACGGTCGACCGCAACGCTGACTACAGCCCTCCGGCCGAGAGCTGAGCGGCCGGGGCTGAGCACGGATCAGCCGGGGCCGGGCTGAGGCGCGTTCGCCGCGGAGTAGGTGACCAGCGTCTGGTCCGGATTGTCGGCGATCTGCAGCACGACGTGTGAGTAGTCGACCGGCCCGAGCCTTGGATGACGCAGCTTCTTCGACCCGCTGCCCACGGCCGTCACGTCGTGGCGGGGCCACCAGTCCCGGACGTGCTCGC
>DAIRVB010000247.1:5645-6710 GCA_036803065.1 Streptosporangiaceae bacterium | reverse complement strand
CCCCAAATATGACATCTAACACTATCCTCCCGAAGCGGCCCGGCGGTCCTGTCCTGAAGGCCAGAACCTCCCCCATCCTCCCCCCGCGAAGCTACGGCACCAGAGCCGCACCGGTGTCGTTAGCCGGAGGCGAGGGCGACCGAGGCGGGCTACCTTGAAACCGAAGACCGAATCGAGCATCCTGAAGCAGGCGGGCTTGCGAAAGGAGCGGCCATGACGGGCTACGTGGTCGTGTTCGAGGGCGACGATGACTCGGGCTACTCAGCGTACTCACCCGACCTGCCGGGAGTCGTCGCAGCCGGGGCCACGCGTCCGGAGACCGAGACTCTCATGATCGAGGCCATGGCCGCGCATATCGGTATGCTCCGGGAGGCTGGCCAGCCAGTGCCTGAGCCGTCCGAGGCGGCCAGCGTCGTGATCCTTGACCCGGCCGCGGCGTAAAGCCGGTGACGGCAGTCACGGAATGACGGCCGCCGCGGAATAGGGTGGCGCTCCCCTGTGTTCCTTCCATCGCTGGTGTGTTGTGTCCCCCGGGCCTCAACTCATCTGCCGTCGCGGAATACCGTTCGGCTGGAGCCGCGTCGTGCCACTCGCCGAGAGGCGGCCACACACCAGCACCCATGACGACGCCCCCGCGAGTTCCGCTCCGGGGGCGTCGTCTGTCGACAGCCCCCGCCCGCCGGCCCGCGCGGCAGCTCAGGCCGGGCCGCACCCCGCCGCCGGCCGGCGGCTCCCGGCCAGGCCGGCCGCTCAGGCCGGGCCGCACCACTGGCTGACAGCGGCACGGGCCGCCTGTTCCCGCGCCGCGGGATCACGCTCGTTGGAGGCCCAGGCCACGTACCCGTCGGGCCTGACCAGCATCACGGGCGGCAGCCGCACCCCGGGTGACCGCTGGTACCTGACCGTCTTGACCGGCCCGGGCAGTCCCGCCGTGGCCGGTGGCCCGCCGCGTTCCAGCAGCACGAACCGCCCGTCGTGGAACAACTCGTAGAGGCGCGCGGCGGACCCGTCGGCCAGGACCAGCTGCCCGCGCGGCAGCCGGCCTCCGGCCAGCCGGTGAGCCTG
>DAIRVB010000247.1:0-5545 GCA_036803065.1 Streptosporangiaceae bacterium | reverse complement strand
CGGATACCTGATCGCGGTCCCTGAATAACTGCGAGCCAGCCACGACTGAACGACAGGAATCGGGCAGATCACCCGGTGAACGGTCCAGCGCAGTACACGGCTGGGCCTTGACCGTGCCGTATTCAGGCGGAACTGGCGGCCGGTCAGGGCGAGGACGGCGGCTCCCACCGGATGGCGCTCGGCGTGGTAGCTGTCGAGTAGCTGGTCCGGCGCCCAGCCCGCCATGGCCGCGCCAAGCTTCCAGCCGAGGTTCAACGCGTCCTGCAGCCCGGTGTTCATTCCCTGGGCGCCCGCGGGCGAGTGGGTGTGCGCGGCGTCGCCGGCCAGGAAGATCCGGCCCGTGCGGTAGCCGGGGACCTGGCGGCTCTCGCTGCGGTACCGCCCGGACCAGTAGATGTCCCGGGCGCCGAAGTCCCGGCCGGTGATGCGGGTGAGGCCCGCCTTGACCTCCGCCAGGGTGACCGGCTCCGTCACCGGTGCGTCGGCCCTGGCGTAGTCGTAGAGCACCAGACGGCACGAGCCGTCACGAAACGGGAAGACCAGCATCATCCCGCGGTCCGACAGATCACCGTAGGCGTCGGACATCGCCAGCCCGTCGAGGTACAGGTCGGCCAGGATCACCGAGCCGGGGTTGGCCGCTCCAGGGAATGGAATGCCCAGCGAGTCCCGCACGAAGCTGCGGATGCCGTCACAGCCCACCACGTAAGCCGCGTGCTCGACGCTGCCATCCTGCAGGGTCAGCCGGACCTCCCGGTCGCCGGCCTCGATGGCCGTCACGGTGGACGACCACCGGATCTCCGCGCCGAGTTCGCGGGCCCGGGCCTCGAGCAGTTCCTCGACACGACTCTGCGGCACATCGAGGATGTAGGGGAAATCGGAATCGAGCCGGCGCAGGTCAATGGCGGCGCCCCTTAACCCCAGCGGGAAAGACCGAACCGGGAAGCCGACCGTGGCGAACCGTTCCGCCTGCCCGCGCAGGTCGAGCATCTCCATGGTCCTGGCATGCAGGCAGACCGCCCGCGAGTCCGTGCGCAGTCCGGCCCGCCGCTCCAGGACCAGGCACGACACCCCGGCCAAGGCGATTTCGGCGGCAACCGCGAGGCCGGTCGGCCCGGCGCCGACGACGATCACCCTGTCCGGCCGCGCCATTGCCATGTGTCCTCCTCCACCCGCCCGCCCGTCCGCCAATGCGGGGCACCACGACGCCAGGGCACGACATCACGCTAACAGCGGAGCGATCGTGCTCTATGGGCTTAAGTTAGGCATCACGCAACAAAAGGTTCCCAGAGAGGCCCGACAAGATCGCAAGAGGTGATATCGGGTACCGTGGTTGAGATCACCGCTCTGCTGTCAAACACCTCTGTGCGGACACTGATCCTGGGAATCGATCAATCCGGACGGATAGTTCAGCACGACCGGAATGCGCCCGAGATATTCGTGTACGACAGCGAGTCCCTGGCGGGCACGCCGCTGTCTGAGCTGGTCGTCGGCCCCACCGGGGCGGGATCGCCGCTGGACGGGCTGCTGGGGGCGGCCAAGGCGGGCCGGGAGGCGACCGCGGTGCTGGCCGTGCGGGTGCGCCGGGTCGGCTCCATCGACGCGGTGACCAGCGTGCAGCCCATGCAGGGTGACGACACGGCGCTCGCCACACTGGTGATCCTGCGCATGCCGGAGCCCGGCGACGAGCGGTTCGTCGATCCCGCGCTCATGCGGCACGCGCTGCTCGACGACACTTTCCGCCGGATCGGCTCGACGCTGGACCTCGACCAGATGGCGCGCGGCCTGATCGGCATCGTGGTACCCCATTTCTGCAACGCTGCCGGGCTGCTGGTGCTGGACAGCCTGGCGGCGATCGACGACTACCCCGTTCATCCCCCGGACGGGTCCCAGTTGCTCCGGCGCATCGCCGTCGCCACCGACGACGGCGACCCCGCATGGGATGCCGCGTTCCCCACGGGGGAGGTGCTCCTCTACCCCCCGGGCACGCCCTACGTGCAGTGCATGGACACCGGCAAGCCCGTCCGGGAGGGCAAGCTGGAGTCGGAACGCGCTTTCGACATCGCGGAGTCGTGGCTGCGCAGGCCCGTCGCCCAGCTGTTCACCGGCTCGTCCATGCTGCTGCTGCCGCTGACCACGAAGGACAGCGCGCTTGGCTTCTTCGTCTGCACGCGCAGGGTCGGGTTCCGGCAGTTCGACGACTATGACGCCGAGATCGGCATGGAGTTCGCCTCCCGCGCGGCGATCTTCATCGACAACGCCCGCCGGTACAACAGGGAGCGGACCACCGCCCTCACCCTGCAGCGCAGCCTGCTCCCCACGGGCCTGTCGGCGCCACCCTCGGTCGAGGTCAAGCACCGGTACCTGCCGGGCAGCGAGCTCGTCGAGGTGGGCGGCGACTGGTATGAGTCCATCGAGCTGCCCGGGGCGCGGGTGGCGCTCGTGGTGGGGGACGTCGCCGGGCACGGGGTGCGGGCCGCTGTCACCATGGGCCAGCTGCGGACCGCGATCCAGACCCTGGCCATGCTGGAGCTGACACCGGCCGAGTCGCTGCAGCAGCTCAACGAGCTCATGACGTCGCTCGGCTACCGCGAGCCGCACTTTGCCACCTGCGCCTACGCCTTGTACGACGCGGTCACCGGGACCTGTGAGGTGGCCTCGGCAGGCCACCTGCCGCCGCTGCTCGTACGGCCGGGGGGCACCAGCGAGTTCCTCGACGCCTCCCCCGCCCCGCCGCTGGGGGTTGGTGAGGGGCTGATCCAGAGCAGGATCTACGAGATCGACGATGGAAGCCTGCTCGTGCTCTACACCGACGGGCTGGTGGAGGACCGCCACCGGGACATCGACGACGGGCTCACGCACCTGCGGGAAATCTTCGGTCCCGGGGCGACGGACCGCTCGCTGGACGACCTGTGCCGGGCCGCGATGGCCGGAGTGTTCGCCCACCATCAGCGGGACGACATCGCCATCCTGATCGCGCGGCTGAGCCGCATCGCCGCGGACCATCACATCAGCTGGACCCTGCCGCACGAGCTGATCTCCGCCGGGCAGGCGCGGGCGCTGCTCCGCGACCCGATGGAGCGCTGGAAGCTGCACGATCTGCTGCCCACGACCGAGTTGCTCGTGTCGGAACTGGTCACCAACGCCATCGTGTACGCCGAAGGTGACGTCACGCTGCGCCTGGTCCTGGCGCGCACCCTGGTCTGCGAGGTGCTGGACAGTTCCGCCGCGCTGCCCCGGCACCGCCGCGCCGCCAGTGACGACGAGCACGGCCACGGCCTCCAGGTGGTCAGCCAGCTAGCGCAGCGCTGGGGCGCGCGGTGGACGCCGGAGGGCAAGATCGTCTGGTGCGAGCAGGCCCTCCCGGCCGTCCTACCAGCCTCGCCGGCCGGCGGGACGCCCCCCTCAGCGGTTGGGCCGCCTGGTGTCCTGCTTGATGGATAGGCGCCCGTTACGCATCACCCCGACCCGCTGCGCCCGGCGCGCGACCGAACTGTCGTGCGTGACCAGGACGAGGTTCAGCCCATGCTCGCGCCAGAGCTTCTCCAGCAGCGAGATGATCTCGTCTCTGGTGCCTTCGTCCAGGTTTCCGGTGGGCTCATCGGCCAGCAGCACCTTGGGCTCCTTGACCAGGGCGCGGGCGATCGCCACCCGCTGCTGCTGACCGCCAGAGAGTTCTGACGGCAGGTGCCGCGCCCGGTCAGCCAGCCCGACCGACTCCAGCGCGGCCAGGGCCCGGGCCCGGCGCTCCTTCGCGCCGACTCCCAGCGGCACCAGCGCGGCCTCGACATTCTCCTGCGCGCTCAGCGTCGGGATGAGGTTGAAGGTCTGGAAGATGAACCCGATGGACGCGGCGCGGACCTTGGTCACCTGGCTCTCCCGCAGGGCGGCCAGGTCCTGCCCGTCAAAGTCGACGATGCCCGCGGTCGGCCGGTCCAGGCCGCCGAGCATCTGCAGCAGGGTGGTCTTGCCATGGCCGGTCGGGCCCTGGATGGCCAGCCACTCCCCGTCCTCGATCACCAGGTCCACCCCGGCCAGCGCGTTGACCGTGGACCGGCCCTTCTGGTACTGCTTCGTGACGCCTGTCAGCTTGTACATGGCTTCCTCTCGCTCCAAGACCAGTGGTTACTCAACCCGGGCCAGTGCTACTCAACCCGGGCGAGCGCCGCGGCGGGCCGCAGCCGGGCCGCCCGCCAGCCGCCGAACGACCCGGCGATGAGGCCGCCGGCCACCGCCAGCACCACCGCGAGCACTACCGCGCTGATCGTCACGGGCGCGGTGAGGTGCACGGCCACCGTGTGAGTGGCGTTCGCGGCAGCCCGGCCGAACCCGCCGCCGCCAGGGCCGCCGCCGGGAGGACCGCCGTTGCCACCGAAGGTGCGCGCGCCGCCTGGCGTGGCCGAGCCCGTGGTCTGGCCGACCGACGCGGACAGGGGTTTGGCCAGCTTGGATATCAGCGCCGCCCCGGCGAACCCGAGCCCGACACCCGCGGCGCCGCCGATGATGCCGATCGTGATGGCCTCGCCCATGACCTGGCCGACGATGCGCTTGCTGCGCCAGCCGAGCGCCTTGAGCGTGCCGAACTCCCTGACCCGGCGGGACACCGCCGCCATCGTGAGCAGGCTGGCCAGCAGGAAGGCCGCGATCAGGACCGCGATGGCCAGCCACTTGCCGAGGTTGTTGGCCAGGCTGGAGGCGCTGGACAGCGAGCCGGTCACCTGGCTGGCCAGGTCGCTGGAGTTCGTCACCGTGGCCGATGGCATCACCTTGGAGATCTCGTGCGACACCCCGGTGATGTTCGAGGCGCTGTTGGCCGCCACGTAGACCGTGTTCACCTTGTTCTTCATGCTGGCCAGGGTCTGCGCGCGGCCCAGCGGGATGAAGAAGTCCGAGGAGTTGTTGGCGGCGGGCACGCTGATCACCCCGATCACGGTGAAGCTGGTGCTCGCGATGGTGATCACCGAGCCGACCTTAAGCTTGTTCGAGGTGGCGTAGTTGGAGTCCACGACGGCGACGGTGGAATTCGCGTCGGAACTGCGGAAGGTCCGGCCGGAGGCCAGCTTGGCCGAGCTGAGCGGGCCGAGTTCACCCTTGGCCAGGTCCACGCCGTCCACCGTGAACGAGTTGACGTTGAAGTTCGACCGGAAGGAGCCGCCACCGTCACCGCCACCGCCACCACCAGCAGCACCGCCACCACCAGCACCGCCGCCGCCGGTGTTGACCGCCGGGACCGTCCCGGTCACGACCCGGTCGGTCAGCGTCAGGCCGCCCGCCGCGGCGGCCACATTCGTCAGCCGGGAGACAGAGCTGACGTTCGTGGTGGTGATGGTCCCCAGGCCGCCCCCGACCAGCGTGTCGATATGGATCTTGCTACCGGCGGCCGGGCGGGTGCTGGATCCGACATTCCCGCCGGCGGCGAAACCGAACCCGCCTCCTGAGCCCGCCGTCGGCGCCTTGGTGACGGTGATGTCGGTGCCCACGCCATACAGCGAGTGCAGCACCGTGCCCTGCGCATTCTTGACGCCAGCGGACGCGGCGGTCACGGTGA
>DAIRVB010000246.1:3174-6750 GCA_036803065.1 Streptosporangiaceae bacterium | reverse complement strand
CGCATAGATGTGGGTGTACATCCGGCTGTACGAGGCGATGGCGTCACTGCCCGCGATGTCGACCGGCGCTGTCGGCCTGGCCTGCTCCGGGAGCAGCAGGCAGAACAGCACCGCGTTCGCCGCGTGCAGCCCCTGGGTGAGCCCGATGATCTCGTAGGGCACCGACAACGGCTTCTCCCCGGACCGGCCATGCAGGCGGCCAGACCGCCGGCCGCCTGCATGGCCAGATCGTCGCCGGACCGGCCGGTCCACGGGCCGTCCGCGCCGCGGATGCTGGCCGCCGGGCACGGCCGCATCGTCAA
Source organism: Streptosporangiaceae bacterium (assembly GCA_036803065.1). Lineage (GTDB taxonomy): Bacteria > Actinomycetota > Actinomycetes > Streptosporangiales > Streptosporangiaceae > JAWWPY01. Next base: position 6,448 of record DAIRVB010000246.1, on the reverse strand, counting down.
CGTCTCCGTCAACTCCGCGACCATGACCAGGGCCGGGTTCGTTCCTTACGGGCCGTCCCGGGCCGGGACCGAGGCTATGTACCGGGTCATGGCCGCCGACCTGCGCGGCACCGGTGTGACCGTTAACCTGCTGCTACCCGGGGGAGCGACCGCTACCGGCATGATCCCGGCCCAATCCCCGGCGCAGTCCCCGCCGCAGAACATGACCCTGCTTGACCCGGCGGTGATGGGGTCGCCCATTGTCTGGCTCGCCTCCACCGAGGCGGCCGGCGTCCACGACGAGCGCATCGTCGCCACCGAATTCGAGCCCTGGCTGCGCACCCGCCGGCCCTGATCAGCAGTTCAGCAGCCGTCCGAGGAGCAGGTTGAGGTCGACAAGCGCGATGCGCACGGACGAGTCGCTGCAGCCGTACGGCAGCACGATCGTGTCGCCGTGCTGCATGGCGCCACAGGAGTAGACGACGTTCGGGACGTACCCTTCGCGCTCAGATTCCTCGGCTACCAGCAGGGGCTCGGGTAGCGCGGCCAGCAAGTGCTCAGGTTCGTCCAGGTCGAGCAGGACCGCGCCGATGGCGTAGTCCCGCATCGGCCCGACGCCGTGGGTGAAGACCAGCCATCCCGCCGGGGTCTCGATGGGCGAGCCGCAGTTGCCGAGCTGGATCAGTTCCCACGGGCGGACGGGCGACTGGAACGTGCGGGCCGCGGGCCAGTCGTGCCCGTCGTCGGAGTAGGCGATCGCGTTGGTTTCCCTGTCCCAGCGGGAGAGCGCGGCGTAGCGGCCGTCGATCCGGCGGGGAAACAGCGCCATGCCCTTGTTGCTCGCTGCGGGACCGGACAGCTGGGAGACGGTGAACGTCCGGAAGTCGCTGGTCTCCAGCAGCTGCGGCGCCACCTGGGATCCGTCGAACGCGGTGTACGTCGCGTAGTAGCGGGCGGCCGCCCCGGCCCCGCCAGTACCGTCGGTGAAGCGCACGAACCGGGCGTCTTCCATGCCGTGGCTCTCGGCGGGGGCGGTGGGCCACAGCACCCGCTCGGACAGAGCATCGTCCGCGCCGAACTCCACGGCGTAGTTGGACGCCGCCATCCACCGGACCCGGTCCACCAGCGCGGTGGAGTCCGCGCGGGTCACCTGCTGCCGGGACAGCTCGGCCAGCGCGGCCTCCAGTTCGGTGCCGGTGAAGCGGGGCGGCAGGATGCTCCACAGCAGCCGGGCGTTCTCGTCGTCCTGGCCGTAGTCGGAGAGTTTCATGCCGAACAGGCGGCGATCGTAGCCGACGGACCGCGGCCGTCCGGTGCCAAGGAACCGGCCCGGCGGGTCGAAGCGGACCACAGAATCGTGCCCGATCGTGCCGGTCCTGAACTCGATGCTCGACAGGTGACCTTCCCCGACCGCCCGCAGGCTCATCACGAACCGGACCTCGCCAGGCCGGCATCCCGCCTGGTCAGGGTGGATCACGAGGGACGGATTGAACAGGGCCGCCGCCTCCAGGGCGTACTCCTGGCTGAAATACGCTCCGATCAGCTGCCGTCGTGCGCGGCTGACCTGGGTCACCTTCCGGACCCGGTGGGCGACGAGCAGGAAGTGCTGCTCCAGGGTCCGCCCGAGGTCGTGGTAGCGGTCGGAGAACAGGGCCGTCGTCCGGGCCAGCGCCTGTTCCACGTCCGGCTCGTCCAGGGCGAGGATGCGATCGATGACCGGCGTCGCCCGTGATTCCCCCTGGATCAAGGTCTCCTGACCCGGGACGAACAGCCGGCACAGCGTCCGGGAGGCGTCCGGCTCCATCCGGTGCTCCGTGCGGGTCAGCAGCCCGACGGCGGTTCGGGACGGCGGCTCACGGGGCCGGGGCCAGGCGCAGGCCCAGCTGCATCACGGAGATCATCGCCAGGGTCGACTCGGCCCCCTGGTTGCGGCTGCGACTGGTGCGGCCGAGGCCATCACAGCCGCCGCCGGTGCGGTCGTCCAGCAGCGGAATCCTGGTGTCGTTGTCGCCAAGGAACCAGGCCACGGCCATCTCGACGCCGCCCAGCCAGCTGCTGTCGCCGGTGACCGTGGCCGCCCGCATGCAGGCATCGGCCAGCGCGGCCACCTCGATCGGCTGCTGGTCGAAGGCCGGGCGGGGCTCGCCGAGGCTCCAGCCTCCGGTCGGCACGACCGACAGATGGCCGTTTCGCGTCTCGACGGTGAGCAGCCAGCCGAGCATCCGCAGGCCGTCGTGCAGGACCTGGTCCCGGCCGAGTTTGTCGCCCGCCACGATGAGGGCCTCGGCGATGGCCGCGTTGGCGTAGCTGAGCCTGGGTTCCGGCCACGGCCACTGCGGGTCGGCCGGGGGTGCCCCGATGGCGGTGGCGGCTCCGTCGAGCAGGGTGAGCGCGCCCGCGTGGTCCGGCCACTTCTGCAGTATCTCGGCGGCCCCGAGCGCGCCGAACGCCATGGCGTGCGGCCAGGGCGAGGAAACCTGCGCGCAGCGGTCGAAGCCGGTCAGCGATTCCTCGCGGATCCCCGCGGTCGGACCCTGCGCGGCGGCGGTGCCCAGCCCCCACAGGCAGCGTCCCCAGCAGTCCTCGGTTCCTGGCCGGTCGTGCCACCGGCGGTCGTAACCGAGGCGGTTATGGACCTTGCCGTCGGGCGCCTGAGCCTGGGCCAGGAAGTGGAGATAGCGGCGCCCCAGGGTGATCAGTTCCTGCGCGGGTGACGGCTCCCGGCACACCACCACCAGGCCGCGGGCCACGTCGTCGACGCAGTAGCCGTGCTCATGCCGGGGGACGATGCCCTCGGCGTGCTCGAGCAGCCCGATGTGATCGGTCATCCGCAGCAGGTGCCGGAACGGAACGGCCCGGTTGCTCACAGCGAGGTTCCTGCCCTGGTCATGGTGATCGCGGCGGCGAGTTTCCGGTACGCATGCGCCACCGCGGGCCACAGCATGTGCGGGGCCACGGCCGCCGAGTAGCTGCTCATCCGCGCCGCCAAGCCGGGTTCGGTCAGCACCCGGCGCAGCGCGCCGGCGATGCCTGCCGGGTCCTGCCGTTCGACCAGCAGGCCCGCGCCGAGAAGTTCGACGGCATGGGGGAAGCACGTCGACACCACCGGCTTGCCCGCGGTGACCGCCTCGATCAGGACCCCGGAGGTGACCTGCTCCAGCGAGTCGTAAGGCAGAACAGCGCCCAGATGCTCAGACAAAGCGCGCAGGATCGCCCAATCCTCTTTCGCCTCGCCCTTGGGGAAGATGGCGCGGTTGGCGAGCTGAGCCCGGCCTTCGGTGTTCACATAAATCCC
>DAIRVB010000246.1:0-3164 GCA_036803065.1 Streptosporangiaceae bacterium | reverse complement strand
GGCAGGAACCGGCCGTCGAAGTGCACGAGATCGTCGACCCCTGCCGTCCCTGCCCGGGCTTGCAGGTAACGCCGGTAGGCCTCGCCGTCGCGCGCCAGCACCCGAGGATGGGTCTGGCCAGCCACCAGGTAGTCAATGTCGAGCCCGTCCCCGCTGAGCAGGGCCAGCGAATCGATCGCGTGTTCAATTCCCTTGCCCGGCCCGAGCAGCCCCCAGGTCAGGACCTTGGGCCGGCCCGTGATCACGGTCGGCGCGACGGCACCGCGATGGTCGGCGGCACCGTGCGGAATCACGACGACCTTGTCCGGGGTGGTGCCGTAAAGGTCCAGCAGTCTGGATCGGGCCGTCTGCGTCATCGTGACGACCATGCTGGCGGCGGCGATGACCTCATCGAGGATCGCGCGCTGCCGGGACGTGGGCCGGGCCAGCACCGTGTGCAGCACCACGATGGTCGGTACGTACAGCGCGTCGAGCAGGGAAAGGACGTCTTGGCCGTCCGGGCCGCCGTAAATGCCGTACTCGTGCTGCACGATCACGACATCGAAGCTGTTGAGTACCTCGGCGGCCGCGGACGCGTTCGCCACGGAGTCGGCCACCAGATCATGTACCACCTCGTCAGCCGGGCGGGGCGCAGGCTCGTCGAGGACGCGCACCACGGACACCTGATCGCCTGGCTCAGGCAGATGCGTGAGCAGCGCCGCCGTGAAGGTCGCCAGCCCGCACTGGGTGGGCGGATAGGTGCTGAGCAATCCGTAGCTTGTCGGCATAAGGCTCCTATTATCGTCACTGGTCGCGGCGCGGACCCCAGCGTCAGCGCATCGTCGAGTCGCGTGCTGGTTACGCTGCGCGAAAGCAGGATTCCGGCCGGCGCCGGTGCCGGGACGGGCCGACGGCGGTGGCCCGGTCATGCCGGGGGAGGTCTGCCGGGATCTTCATGTCAGGCCCGAGGCTGGCTGAGAGGGCCTCGCGTGCTCGCTGACGTCCCGAACAGTGGCTGAGCGTTCTCCGCGGCCTCGCGTAGTGAACGCATCCTCAGGATAGCCGAGAACGATCACGGAACACCGCCCTCAGGGGCCTGCGGCAAGACTCAGACTACTGAGGGCGCAGAAGTTGAGCCGGAAATCGCTGGGAAGGCGCATACTAGTAGTGATGAAGCCTGCCCGCGCCGCGAACCGACGCTTCCTGCCAGATAGCCCCTTCAATAACAGGCCTGCGGATCCGCCGGTGGAGCAGTATGCCGTGCAGGACCAGGTGAGCCACGACAAGTACGGGCTTGGCCGGGTCATCCTCATCGAGGATGACTCCGCCTTGGTCGTTGACTTCGGTTCACGTCAGGTGCGGATCATGTGGCCGTTCGCGAAACTGACCAAGCTCTGAATGGACAAAGCGGCCGCTGAGCCTTCGCTGCCGCTGACGGTCCAGGCGCCGTCCGCTGACGTGCGCCGCCAGGTTTCGCCCGCCAAGCCGCTACTGCGTGGCTGGCTGCACCTGGTCTGGTTCGAGGCTTCGCTGGTGCTCGGCACCCTGACGCTGGCCCGGGCCCACGGCGCCGTGCGGATCGCGGCGCTGGCCATCTTCGCGGTCAGCGTGAGTGCGATGTTCGGGGTCAGCGCGCTATACCACCGTGGTGACTGGTCCGAGACGTGGCGGCGGCGCCTGCAGCGGCTGGATCACGCGATGATCTTCCTTCTCATCGCCGGCACGGCCACTCCGGCCTTCCTGCTCGCGACCCGCGGCGTCTTCCGGATTTCCTGCCTGATCGTGGTGTGGGCGCTCACCCTCACGGCGGGTGCCATCCACATGGCCTGGATGGGTGCGCCTGAGCCCCTGGTCGGGTCGACGTTCGTCGGGCTCGGCTGGGTCGGCGGTCTCGCGCTCCCCGGGGTGTGGCTGCATTCAGGCGTCGCGGCGGGAGCGCTGATGCTCGCCGGCGGCCTGCTTTACACCGCCGGAGCCCTCTCCTATCGCCGCCGCCGGCCTGACCCGTATCCGTCGGTCTTCGGCTACCACGAGGTCTTTCACGTCTTTGTCTGTGCCGCCGCGACCTGTCAGTACATAGCGATAGCGTGGTTTATCGCCTAACCTGGCCTACGGTACATATCGGGCGGTACATGTCGGACAAATATCAGAATAGCCCATAAAGGCCAAATACCAGTCCGGCTGCACCGGGCCAGGTCGACCTTTTGCCCATTCGCGCCCGGCCGCCCATTGATAGGCAAACGTGCCGGCCTGCGGCTGTGACGTGCGTTAACGCCGTTACGACGGGCAAGTCCTGAAACCATCCGATGCCAGGCTCGGTTTTTTAGCCCAAGCCGTTTGCGCGGACTGTAAAGTCATCCTCGTCGCCCCCGGCTCCTGCGTGGCCGTTACCCCTGTTAGCTTTCGCCTGGGCCCGCCTGGCTAGACCTTTGCGACACCATGCTCGACCGGAAGACCGCTCCCCGGCTCCGTGGCCAACTGTGTGGGATCAGGCGCCACGGAAAACCGGCGAGCGGACTTCCCTGTCCACCTCCCGAAAGGAGGCGCGTTATGCAAGACACTACTGTCTCAAGCATAGGTTGCGCGAGTGATTCCGGCGCAAATGCGCGACGTGGGATTTTCAGCCGGGCCGTTCAGCACGCTGACGAGGACGATCTCCTCGCGCGGGTTCTCATTACCAGCTGGAGTCTGACCACCGGTCGCACGTTGCGCGCGGGCGTCGCGCCGCAGTCGCTCACCGAGGAGGAACTGATCAGCTTCTGGGCCGACGACCAGTGAGCCAGGCCCCCGGCGAGCTGACCTCCGGTCAGCGCGACTGGCTCCGGGTGCGGTCTTACCTTCAGCAGCATCGGCACGAACTGGCGCTGGCGGCCGCCGATGAGCAGCCAGCCGAGAGCACGATCGCCGGCACGCCCTTGCTCGCGGTCCCCGGCTGGCCGCCCGCCCGTCCGGTCCCGATCCGGGACATCAGCCTGGACTTCAGCCCTGCGGACGGCGTTCCCGCGGACGGCGTTCCGGTCGCCGCGCTGATCCTGCCCGGCCGGGCGGATGGAACCCGTTACCTTCGTTACTCGGACGCGGTCCGGGAGCTGGCGGCCCCGGCGATGTTCGAGAACCGCTCCACCTACCGGCTGACCGAAGCCGAGCTGACCGGGCCGGCGCCCCGGCTGGGGTTCACCCGGGGC
>DAIRVB010000245.1:0-6756 GCA_036803065.1 Streptosporangiaceae bacterium | reverse complement strand
ATCCGGGTCTGATCGAGCCGACGATCACGCGGTTTGTCGGCGCGGCGTCGCAGTTGCGCATGCCAGAGCGTCAAGCGTACGGACTGGTCGAAGCGTGGTTCGCCGGCGGCGAGTGGGTGCAACCGGTGCTGTATCTGGCGCAGCGCAAGGAAATACGGGCGGCCCAGGCTCGTCTGACGGCCAGTCGGCAAGAGTGACCTGGCTGCGCGGGATCCGGGCCGGAAAGTAGCGGAACCCGGAGCCCGTGGTGATGAGATGCTGCTCGTCGATGCCCGTCACCGACCACACATCCACGGGCCGCCGGTGTTGTTCATCCGCACGAAGAAGCCGGCCTCGAATTCGTCCCGGCACGAGAACACGCCCGCTTCCTCGGGCACCGGGCTCCGGCGATACCCCGGGCCGCCCCCATACGAGTCCAGTCCAGGCCGTGAGCCAGGATCGTCTCCCGGTTCAGGGTGGAGGTGACGTGGAACAGGTGCGTCATGCGCCGAGCCTAGCCAGGCTGTGCCGGGCTCTCCTGCCGATTTCCCGGTGGCCTCCTGCACCCCGGTCAGGCCCCCGGGCGCGGCACGTCGGCCCAGGCTGCCGGGTGAACATGGATGTGCCCGATGCCAGGCGCCCAGACACGCGCCCGCATTGGCCACCGCACTGCCGCGCCGATGACGCCGACTACAGAGCGCTGCACACTGGCTGGCGGTAACTACACCATACCCGCCTGATGGACGGCAACCCGTTCGCCAGCATGGCCACCTGTGCCGCGCCCGAACGGGGTGATCTGTGTGCGGCTGCGCGAGCTGGCGCGGCCGGCCGGCTGCCCGGATTTGCCGAAGTGAGTGCGGTCCGGGGAATGGCTCTGCGGTAAAGGCGGCGACGGCCGCCGACCTTTACCGGATCGTTACTTTAGATGCAGTCCTATGCGGGGTCTCTGGCGTGTATTGCTCATCCTTGACATCACGGTGCTGGCGGAGCGAGAGGTGAGCTGGTGCGGCAGGATGCCGAATTTCAGGAATTCTACGAGGCCAACTACGGCCGGATCGTGGCGATGGTGGCAGTGGTGCTAGGCGACCGGCATCAGGCGGAGGACGTGGCGCAGGAGGCATTTGCGCGTGCCCTCACTCGCTGGTCCCGGATCGGCGGCTACGAGCTGCCGGAGGCGTGGGTCAGGCGGGTAGCGCTGCGGATCGCGACTGACTCCGGCCGGCGGTTCCGGCGTGCCATCAGGGTTTCCGTCAAGCTTGCCGCGCAGCGGCAGGCCACGGAGCCCGAGCCAGGCGACTCGCTTGCGTTCACGGCCCTGGGTGCGGCGCTCCGGCGCTTGCCACTGCGGGAGCGCGAGGTGCTTGCCCTGCATTACCTAGCCGACCTGCCGGTTGAGGCGATCGCGCGGGAACGCGGCCTGCCCGCGGGCACGGTCAAGACCCGCCTCGCCGCCGGCCGGCGGCGCCTTGAGGCCGAACTCACGCAGCGTCCGGAGGCGGTGCCTGATGCACGATGACCAGCTGCACGAGCAGTTCACCAGGTGGGCACAGCCGCTGCGGGCGGCCCGGCCGCCCGCCCTGCCTGTTCTCCGCCGGCACGCCAGGAGGCGCACCGCGCGCAAGGCCGCCGTCTCGGGCCTGGCAGTCATGAGCGCCGTGGCGGCTATCGCCCTGTCCGGATTTCCGTGGGCCGGGCAGGCCCCGTCTGAGGCGGTCACGGCGCGTGCTGTGCCGGCGTATGCGGTGGTACTTGGCCACAGTTCTGGCGGCCAGGCCGCTTCCGTGCTCGACATGGTCACCGGCAGGGTGCCGGGAAGGGTAGCCACGCCCATCGCCCGCTCGGACTTCGAGTGGGTCGCCGCGGCGGCCGATGACCGCACCTTCGTGCTGGCCGATCAGTCACAAGCGCTCGTCACCCGGTTCTACCTGCTGCACCTGGCGGCCAGCGGCAAGCCCGGCCAGCTGACCCGGCTGGACGTCCCGCCGCTGCGCGCCGCCCAGATCTACGGCATGGCCCTGACCCCAGACGCCAGCAAGCTGGCAGTGGCCTGGCAGAACAACCCGACCGGCCCGGTCAGCGGCCACATCGGCGTCACCACCCTGGCCACCGGCGCCACGCATACCTGGACCTCAGCCAGCGGCGGTGCCGACACCGTGTCCTGGGCCGGCGACCGCACCCTGGCCTTCGAATGGCAGGACACCGCCCGCGATGCACGCTCAGGCGTGCGCCTGCTCGACACCGCCGCCGGCGGCACCAGCCCGCTCGCTTCCCGCCTGCTCATCCCCGCCAGCACCCGGACCTCCACGCTCAGCAGCCCTGGCGGCCCGCTGATCACCCAGGACGGATCCAGCCTGTTCGCCTCCATGGCCGCCGGCGTGTCCGGCAACGAGACCGCCATCGTCAGGTTCTCCGCCCGCACCGGCAAGTTGCAGGCGGTCCTGATCCAGCCCACACAATCAGGCCAGAGCCAGTGGTACTGCGGAGTGCTGTGGACCGACCCCAGCGGCCGGCGCCTGCTCACCCAGTGCGGCACCACCCAGGCCAGCATCGAGGGCAACCGCTACACCCGGATCCACCTGCACCAGCTCATCCCCGCGTCACCCGTCGGATTCGCCAACACCTTCGCCTGGTAACACCAGCATCACGGCCGGCCCCGCCTCCGGTGGGCCGGCCGTGATCATTTAGCACCGCGAGCCAGCACCAGCACCGCCGGCCCCGCGACCGGGACCAGCACAGCTGGCCTCGTTTGAAGCTTCCCAGCGCAACCGGCCTCACCGGATCCTGTCCCGTGCTCAGGGCGAAGACTCCCCGGCGGCGAAGAATCACGCCCGCCCGGAAAGACCGGCTGGCCACAAGCGCGCCATAAAAACGGAAGAAACGCCACCATTGAGCCCGTCAGGCCGGCATTAACAGGCTGGCTTTGGGCGCAACCGAAACCACCGTCAGATGCTCCGCATCGCCAACGGCGCCAGCGCCCCCGGGAGTGTTCGCGATGCTCTTCTTCGTCACGCTCTACATGCAGGAGATCCTGCACTACTCGCCGATCAAGGCCGGCGCCGCCTACCTCCCCATAACCGCCGGCTTCGGCCTCTCGGGCGCCATCTCATCGCAACTCGTCACGCGCATCGGCACCCGGCCGGTGGTCGTCGCCGGCGCATTGCTCGGCGCGACCGGCGTCTACTACCTCTCGCGGGTACCGGTACACGGGTCCTACCTCGGCGACGTGCTCCCGGGGATGCTCGTCATGGCGCTGGGCATGGGCAGCGTGTTCGTTGCCGTCACCACCGCCGCGAACGCCGGCGTACCTGGCGACCAGGCCGGTCTCGCGGCCGGCCTGCTCAACGCCTCCCAGCAGCTGGGCAGCGCCCTCGGCCTGGCTATCCTCTCCGCGATCGCCATCACCCGCACCAACGGCCTGCTCGCGGCGCACACGACCCGACTCGGCGCCCTGGCCGCCGGATACCACCGCGGGCTGCTGGTCGGCAGCATTTTCATGCTCGGAGCTGCCGTCATAGCCCTCCGCATCGGGAATACCCGCGCCGCTGCCCAGCTCGTACTCGCCCCCTCCGACATTGCGCCCGAGCCCGCCGACTCATGACCAGCGGACAGAACCCAGGTTGTGCTGCAGGCCGAAGTTCCGCAACGAGTTGGAGATCGGCCTCGACCTGATCCTCCACGCCCTCCAGCGAGCGGCCGGAAGGCGGCGGTGCCGCCATATTGGTCATTCTGTGTCACTGAGCCTGTGCATGCTTTGATCCGCTCGCGGACGAGTGACGCACGCCAACGGCTCGGTAACCTTCTGCTCATGGATCAGTCGACGGACACAAATGCGGCCATCTGGCAGTCCGAGGAGGTCGTTGCGACCTGGGTGGCGGAAGCGGAGGAACACGAGCGAAACCGCGCGGCGCAGCGGCGGTTCATGGCCGTCCTCCTCCCCTTCCGCGAACAGGAGGCGTTCACGTTCCTGGATCTGGGAGCGGGGACTGGGGCTGCGTCGCGCGCGATCCTCGACCTGCGCCCGCGCAGCACGGCAATACTCGCTGACTTCTCATCCGAGATGATGGGCGCAGGCGAGCGTGAGATGCAGCCGTTCGCGGGGCGCTACCGGTACGTCGAGTTCGACATGTCGACCGGCGAGTGGCCCGCGGCGATCCCTGCTGCGCTCGATGCGGTGGTGACCTCGATGTGCGTCCACCATCTGCCCGATGAACGTAAGCAGGGCCTGTTCGCCGAGATCTTCGACCATCTCGTCCCTGGCGGCTGGTATCTCAACTACGACCCTGTGAGCACGGGGGATCCCGTTGTCGAAGCCACCTGGGAGCGGGTGAACGATCATGATGAGCCTGAGGCGGCGAGCAAGCGACTGCATCGCACGCCGCAGCAGCAGGCCCGCTATGACAACCACGTCCGCTACGTCATCCCGCTCGCCCAGCAACTGGGTTATCTGCGCTCAGCTGGCTTCCGGGGCGTCGATGTCTACTGGAAGCAGCTGGAGAACGTCATCTACGGCGGGTGCCGCCCAGGCTGACGGGCGGGCATCCGTGGGCACGGGAGAATGGAGTTCTCCAGCATCAGTACCAGCTGCTGCTCGTCGGTCTCGGTGCGCATCCGCGCGGCCGGATTCGGTCCGCCGTCGAACCCGAGATGGACGTGGCTGTCGATCAGGCCCGGCATGATCGTCGAGCCCGGGTAGTCCGTTCGCGGCAGCGTTGGCGACGACGGTGAACTCACGCTATGGCGGCGTGAGAAGGAGCGTCAAGACCCGTGGGCGCGGCCCGATCCGTTTACCTGGCGGAGATCGACCCGGTGGAGGATGAGGGTGTGCCAGGAAATCTCAGACAGGCAATCGACACCACGACCGTGGCGATGCTTCGGGCCCGCGGCAGCTTCAAGTGGACAGCTCCGGGTCCAGACGGGTTCGGTGCAGCCGTGGCGGAGATGGACTTCGGCGCCGCGCAGCCGATCCTCGACGCGCTCGCCGGGCTGTCTGCTGATGCGAACTTCGGCTACCTGCCGCCGTTTCTAGCCGATGAGCTCGCCGCGGCATGTGCGGAGTTCGGGCAGCGCCGCTACGGCTGGGACGTCGATCCCGCGCTGATCCATCACGTCCCGGACGTGATCAAGGCGCTTGAGATCGCCATCACGCACTTCTCGCGCCCGGGCTCACCGGTCATCCTGCCCACGCCCGCCTACATGCCGTTCCTCGCCGTGCCAGGCTTCCTCGGCCGCGAGATCATCCAGGTACAGATGCGTGACGACGCCGGCTTCTTCACCCTTGACCTCGACGCGATCTCCGGCGCCTTCCGTGCCGGGGCACATCTACTCATCTTCTGCAACCCCTACAACCCGCTCGGGCGGGTCTTCACCTCCGGCGAGATGGCGCAACTGACCGACGTCGTCGGCAGGCACAGCGGCCGGGTCTTCGCCGACGAAATCCACGCTCCGCTCGTCTATCCGGGGATGCGCCACATCCCTATGCATCCACCTCCGCCGCCGCCGCGTCGCACACCCTGACCGCCACGTCCGCCTCGAAGGCGTGGAACCTGCCTGGCCTCAAATGCGCTCAGGTGATCCTCAGCAACGAGCCCGACCAGGAGCGCTGGGAGCAGATGGGATTCTTCGCCTCACACGGTGCCAGCAATCCCGGCGTCGTCGCCAACATCGCCGCGTACCGGCACGGCGAGGCATGGCTGGACGAAGTCGTCGCCTACCTCGACGACAGCCGCCGCCTTCTCGCCGACCTGCTCAGCCACCACTTGCCACAGGTGCGCTACCGCCCGCCCGACGGCACCTACCTCGCCTGGCTCAACTGCACCGCGATGGACCTGCCGCGCTCACCCGGCGCGCTCGTCATCGACCGGGCGCACATTACGGTCGTGGACGGACCCGCCTTCGGCACCGGCGGCGCAGGCGCATTCCGGTTCAACTTCGCCACACCACAACCCATCCTGACCAGGATGGTCGAACACATCGCAGCTGTCCTGAACCCCAAATAGGACCAGCCCATCAGCTTGACCCCCCAGCGACCCGGCCGGACGGTACGTCACCCTTGCGCGCTGTCCTGCCGCGTTGACGCATGCCCGCGACGAAGGCCCGGACTCGCAGGGCGTTCCTGCGGGCACGGTTGACCGGCTGCGCAGCGATTGGCCAGATCCCTTTGTAACGCCCTATCTCACTATTGAGCGTGAAAGGCTCTGCCAGTCTGGCACAATCAGGCCACGCACCTGATCCCTGCCATTGACATGCCGGACTACCGCAGCGACGCGGGAGACCTTCAGCAGCTCACATGCGCCCAGGTCTGAGCGGGTAACAGTTATCGAATGGAGGCGGAATGCTGCGTCCGATCCGCCCGTGGCGAGTGGCCCTGATCGGGCCGGTCGCACTGGGCATGGCGCTTTCTCTCACTGGAGCAGGGGTGGCCGCAGCGGGCGGCCCTCACGGCGCCGGCGCACGTCAGCAGGCCCACACCGCCTATTCACGTAGCCACGGCGGCAAAGCGGCGGCAACCCATACGCCCGACGATGGTGACCTGGCGGATGTGCTGGCCCAGTACGACAACGAGCGCACCGCCCCGGCCGGAAGCGTGTCGGGGCAGGCGCTGGTGAGCGCGCAGCAGCAGGCGGCGGCGTTGCCAATGACGAGGGCGAGGTGGCAGGAATTCACCACCGAGCCGTACAACGCCCAGCCGAGTAACTACACCGATCCGTTCTGGTCCAATGTGGGAGCGGGCTTCTCGCTGGTCGGCGGGCGGGCCACGGCACTTGCCAGCACACCTGA
>DAIRVB010000244.1:0-6762 GCA_036803065.1 Streptosporangiaceae bacterium | reverse complement strand
TCCGCGACCGGCAGGACTTCCCGGTGCCCTGGTGGTACGAGGTGCAGCTGTGCGCCGTGCAGGAGGGCCCCGTCCGCACTGGGGAGCGACTGCTCTTCGACGGTGCCCTGGGGCTGGCCGAGCTGAGCCAGGCGGACACGGTGATCGTCCCCGCCTGCGCCGACACCCAGGACGACCCGCCCCCGGCGCTGCTCCAGGCTCTGCGCGCCGCATACAGCCGTGGGGCCAGGATCGCCTCGATCTGCACCGGCGCCTTCACCCTCGCCGCCGCCGGGCTGCTCGATGGCCGCCAGGCGACGACCCACTGGATGCACGCCGCCGAGCTAGCCCGGCGATGGCCAGCAGTGCGGGTCGAGCCCAACGTGCTCTACACCGACGACGGTCAGATCCTCACCTCCGCCGGGGCGTCAGCCGGCCTGGACCTGTGCCTGCACATCGTCCGGCAGGACCACGGGACCCGGATCGCGAACACCCTCGCCCGGCGGCTGGTCATCCCGCCCCACCGGGAAGGCGGCCAGGCTCAGTACATCGACCAGCCGCTGCCCATCGACGGCTCCCCGAACCTCGGGCCCGCCATGGACTGGGCCAGAGCACATCTCGAGCTGCCTCTTACCGTCGAGGACCTCGCCCATCAGGCCCTGATGAGCCCCCGCACCTTCGCCCGCCGATTCCGCGAGACGACCGGCACCACACCACTGCAATGGCTGTGCGCACAGCGAGTCCGCCGTGCGCAAGACCTGCTCGAGAACACCGAGGACACCGTCGACCGCATCGCGGCCACGTGCGGCTTCGGGTCCGCCCAGCGGCTGCGCACGCACTTCACCCGGGTCACCCATGTGACCCCGCACGACTTCCGTCGCACCTTCCGGACCGGCGCGGCAGCCTGACGGCCGGGCCGGGCACTGTCATCCGACGTTGCGCTTTGAGCCTTGCTGGCCGCCGGCGCCCAAGCCCCAGCTGATGATGCGTTCCAGGGGGTCGCCCCCCTGGGCCAAATGACGAGACGACCCCGGTGCGCAAGCACCGGGGTCGCCAGAGTCCCGGGGGTTCCAGGGGGTCGCCCCCCTGGGCCAAATGACGAGACGACCCCGGTGCGCAAGCACCGGGGTCGCCAGAGTCTCGTGGAGGTGGCGGGAATCGAACCCGCGTCCTTCGCTACATCACCAGGGCTTCTCCGAGCGCAGCCTGCTTCGCTTTTCTCAGCCCCGGCGGTCCGGCAGGCCAGCCGCCGACGGGCTCAGTCGCTGTTAGATGTCCCGCTCAGTCCCGCGACCGATCTGAGCGGTGGATCCTCCTTGCTGATGCCAGACACCGGGCCGGAGGCATTCCCGGGCTGACAACCCCTAACTCGCGGTTATTTAAGCCGCGAGGGCGAGGTGAGTGCGATTAGCATTGGCACTTGTAAATGTGCGGTCACAGTATTAACGAGGTTATGTCCGCCGTCCTCGGCTCGCTTCCCCTGGATCAACTACCGAAGTCGAAGCCAGTCACCCCCTATTGAGTTGTACGGCGCCAGCCGCGGCGACGCGGCGTCCACCACAGCTGACGCTACCTTGTCGAACGTCCGTCAGCCAACCGACATTCCCTGCCGCGACACCTGGGGCCGAAACACCCGCCGCACACCCGCCACACACAGGATGCCCGACGGTTACCCGCAAAGCGGGCTCCATCGGGCATCCCCGGTGGTGATGAGATACCCCCGTGGACGCTGGCGGTGGCCGAAGTGCGCCCACGGGGGCTTGACCGGCAGGGTCGGGGCCGGCCTTTGAAAACCGGGCCTCCCCCGAGATGAGGCCCGGTTCTCATCACGGCGACTGGGCCGCAACCCCCCAAGCGACACTCAGTCATCTGGTAAGACGTCTATTAGTATTGCCGCAGTTGCTTTACGTAACCAAAATCTCGGTCACTTTCCGGCTATGGGGTCGCCGGCGCACGCCCCCGGTCAGCCGGCCAGGCCGGCGAGGAACGCGGCGCCCAGCGGGACCGCCGAGGTGGACGGCGACTTGGTCAGTTCCAGCACGGCGAACGCCACATTCCCCTGGTACCCGACGAACCAGCTCGCCCATAGCTTCGACCCGGCAGCCGCCGGCGCGTTCCCGACCTGCCCGTAAACCGGTGCCCCCGCGAGGTCCGCCTGCTGGGCAGCGCCGGACGTAACGGTGGCCCGCATCAGCGCGCGCAAGACGCTAACCGTCTGCTGGCCGGCCACCGCCTTGGGGGCCAGGCCGGGATCCGGCGGGTCGGTGATGAGCACGGGCGGGTGCCGGATACCGGAGTCCACTCCCGCCGCGATGAGCGCCATGGCCAGCGGGCTCACCTGCACGCCCCCCTGGCCGATGGTGTCGCTGGCCAGCCCAGCGTCGCCGCCAGAGACCCGCAGCGATCCGGAGAACGCCGCCAGCGGTAGCTTCCAGCCCGCACCCAGGCCGAAGGCGGTCGCCGACGAGGTCAGCTGGCTGGCGTTGAGCCTGCGGGAGAGCCCGGTGAACGCCGTGCCGCAGGCCTGCGCGAAATCGGTGCTGAACGGAGGCTGGGTGCCCAGGGCGGGCTCCGCTGGCACGTTGGTGAAGATCCGGCCGCCGACATCGCTGCTGCTGGTGCACGGGATCGGCGAGTTCACCTGCAGCCCGCTGGACAGCAGGGCGTCGGTGGAGACGATCGTGAAGGCCTGCCCGGGCTGATAATGCCCCGCGAGCGGATCAACCCGTGGCATGCCCGGCACCGCGTGATCGGCGACGGCCAGGATATGCCCGGTGGATGTCACCGCCACGATCGCGGCGTCCGCGGAATTCCCGGCGAGGGCCGCCGTAGCCGCGGTCTGGACTCGTGAGTCGATGGTCGTCCGCACTGTGGTCCCTGTGCGGCCCGGCCACCGGGCCAGCACCGCCACCTGGCGGCCCGCTCCGTCCTCGGCGACGACCTCGGTGGCCGAGGAACCCGCCAGCTGCCGCTGGAACAACTGCTGCAGGCCGGACTCGCCCACGGTGCTTCCCGGGCGGTAGGCCACACCGTCATCGCGCAGCGCGAGGGACGCCTCCGTGCCCACTGCCCCGGTGACATCGGGCGCGATGCTGTTGAACAGCCGCTCGCTGACCGGGTGGACGACGAGGCCCGGCACGTGACCCAGCCCGGAGCTGAGCTTTGCGTAGGACGCCGGGTCAAGGGTCACCAGCTTGAGCGCCGAGGACTGCGGCGCGGCCAGGATCACCCCGAGCACCTGGCTGGAGTCCAGCCCGGTCACCTGGCCAAAGGCCTGGGCTGTCGCCTGTGGGTTGGCCAGCTTGCCGGGAGTCACCTCGGTGACATAGGCCGTGGAGGGAACAGTCAACGGCTGCCCGGCCGCATCGAGTAGCGGCGCCCGCGACGGCATGGTGGACACGACCGCCAGCCGCAGCCCGGGCCGCAGGCCCGGGTTGATGACGCTCGGGCTCCACACCACCTTCCAGCCCCCACTGGTCTTGCGCAGCCGGAAAAGCCCCTGATAATTCCACGGTGCGCCGTCCTGGCCCAGGTCGACCGATGCCCCGAAGTGGGCCACCGCGTTGCCGTTGCTCTGCGTGATCCGTCCCAGGGTCAGGGTGAACGCGGCCGCACCCAGCTGCTGATAGGCGGTGCGCAGGGTGACAGTCACGGTGGCCGGATCGCCAGTCGTCATCCCGGCCGCCGTTCGGTACTGTCCCTGCCCCCAGGCGAGCAGGAAGGCCTGGACGGTCGGCTCGGCGGATGCGTCGCCGGAAAGCCCTCCGATCAGCGCGGCCACCGTCACTACCGCGACGGCGGCCGCGGCGATCAATTTCGGCCGCAGTACCCGAGCACGCAGCCCGCTCACCCGTGTCCCCCCGGTGCCGCGTTTCAGTGAGGCGCGCTCACCGACGGCGAGCTGCGGCACGCGCCTGACTGTGACGAAGGGCGAAACGTGCCCGCGGGCGGCTGCGTGCGCCCCTCGCCTACGGTAGGAGGCCATGCCCCGCCTCCCTGCTACCCCCGCCGCCTGAAGGCACGCTCCACCTCCCGGGCGGCGTCCCGCTGGGCCAAATCATGACGCTTGTCGTAAGTCCGCTTGCCCTTGGCCACGGCCAGCTCGACCTTGACCTTGCCGTCCTTAAAGTACAGCTCCAACGGCACCAGTGTCAGGCCACGCTCCGCTGTCTTACTGGCAAGCCTGTCGATTTCCTTGCGGTGCAGCAGCAACTTGCGCGGGCGCCGGGGCTCGTGGTTTGTCCATGTCCCCTGCGTGTACTGGGGGATGTGCACGCCATGGAGCCACAGCTCACCGTCGGCGAACTGGCCGAACCCGTCGGTGAGAGAGGCCCGCCCGGCACGCAACGACTTCACCTCGGTCCCGGTGAGCACAAGCCCCGCCTCGACGACGTCCTCAATGTGATAATCGTGCCTGGCTCGCCGGTTACGGGCGATGACCGTTCGTTCCTGCCCCTTTGCCACGGTTCTAGGATGCGCTGGCGTCACGCGCGGAGGTAACGCCTGAGCGTGAGGAACGAGGTGGCGCCGCAGAGCAGCACAGCCATGACCAGGGCCAGCACGATGACTTCGATCAGGTCAGCCAGGCTGAGTTGCACGTTGTACGGGAAGTACTGCTGGAGTGTGTCGAGGCCCAGCGTCTTCACCGCGATGAGCAGCCCGGACGCGACCAGCCAGCCGAACATGCCGGCGATCACCCCCTCGACGAGGAAGGGCAGCTGAACATAGAAGTTGGACGCACCGACCAGGCGCATGATGCTGGTTTCCCGGCGCCGGTTGAACGCTGACAGCCGGATCGTGTTCGCGACCAGCAGGATCGCGGCGATGACGAGGATGATCGCGACGGCGATGACCGCATTCCGCGCCCCGTCCAGCAGCTTGTAGAAGTTGGACAGGATTGACTGGACGTTCACGATGTTATCGACACCGGGTCTGCCCTGCACCGTGCCGGCCACCACGCCGAAGTCGGACTGGGCGTTGCGCAGCTTCACCTGGTAGGAGTCCGGGATCTCACCCTGGGAGACCAGGCTCGCGAACGACTTGTCCTGCGAGAATTCCTGCCTGAAGTGCTGGAAGGCCTGCGCCTGGGACTCGTACTGGACACTTTCGACTCCCTGCGACTTCAGAGCCGTCAGGTCACTGCGGATCTGCTGCTTCTCCGCCGCCGTGGCCGGGCCGTTCACCCGGCACTGCGGGCTCACGCTGGTGGCGGTGCACAGGTAGATGGACAGCTGGACCCTGCCCTGCCAGTAGGTTCTCGTCTGATTGACCTGCTTGACGAACAGCAGGCCAGTGCCGAGCAGCGAGAGGCTGATGGCGACAACGACCACCAGCGCAACCGTCATCGTCAGGTTGCGCCGGAGGCCGGTCCAGACCTCTTGCCAAACGAACTGTGCGCGCATGGTCGTTGATCCCTCGGTAATCCTCGGTATCGAGTACCGCCCAAGCCCCCGCCCGGCGGGCGGGGGTCGCCCGCTGGCCCGGTCAGTACGCCTGGCCGTACACTCCGCGCGACTGGTCGCGCACGACTTTGCCGTGCTCAAGCTCGATGACGCGCTTGCGCATCGAGTCCACGATCGCCGCGTCATGGGTAGCCATGACGACCGTGGTCCCCGTTCTGTTGATACGGTCCAGAACTTTCATGATCCCGATAGAGGTGGCTGGGTCGATGTTTCCGGTGGGCTCATCCGCCAGCAGGATCATCGGCCGGTTCACGAACGCCCGGGCCATCGCCACCCGCTGCTGCTCGCCCCCGGACAGCTCATCCGGCATCCTGTCGTGCTTACCCTCCAGGCCGACAAGGTCCACAACCTCGGGGACGACCTTACGGATGAAGCGCCGCGGCTTCCCGATGACCTGAAGCGCGAAGGCGACGTTCTGGTAGACATTCTTGTTCGGAAGAAGGCGGAAATCCTGGAACACGCAGCCGATCCTGCGCCGCATATACGGGACCTTCCAGTGGGTGAGCCTGGCGAGGTCCTTCCCGGCCACCTGGATCTTCCCGTTGGTCGGGTTTTCCTCCTTGAGGACAAGCCTCAGGAACGTCGACTTGCCCGAGCCTGACGGCCCGACCAGGAAGACGAACTCACCCTTCTCGACGTCGATGTTGACGTTCTCCAGAGCCGGGCGGCTCTGGTTCGGGTACATCTTGGTGACGTTTTCGAAGTGGATCACAGGCCGCTCACAAACTTCCGGCTGCGCGGCCACGGAACCGGCCGCCTTCCGGCCTTCCCGGCGCGATCGGGCTGTCCGGTTTGGCCAGGGGACAGTCTAGGGGGGAAACTGGCCTGGAACGTCCAACACCGTCGAAGTGACCGGTCGGGCGCCGGCTGGAAGGGACTGACATGAGCTGCGAACACCTCATTTGCGCGCAGTGCGCGGGGCCGGTTGTCGAGGGACGCTGCGCTGCCTGCCAGACATCGCGAGCGCAACTGCACCACCGGCCGGCAGGCCTGAGCCTGCCCATCGTGGCCGCATTGATCCTCACGCTGCTGCTCGTTACCCTGGCGCTGCAGCTGGCCCACTGACACCCGGGCCACCCGGAGCCGCCGGTCACCTGCCATCGGGCTGCTTGCGCAGCCACCGGATCTCGGCCTCGATGAAATTATCGATCTCGCCATCCATCACAGCTGCGGTGTTCCCGGTCTCGTAGCCAGTGCGCAGGTCCTTGACATTCTGGTACGGGTGCAGGACGTAGTTGCGGATCTGGGTCCCCCAGCTGCCCGCCCCGTCTCCCCTCAGCTCCTGCATCTTGGCCGCCTGCTCCGCCCGCTTGCGCTCCAG
>DAIRVB010000243.1:0-6764 GCA_036803065.1 Streptosporangiaceae bacterium | reverse complement strand
GGCTTCTGAGCCGCAACGAGGCGATAACGGCGCTGACGCTTGCTGAGTGGCTCCTGTCTGGGCGCAGCGCCGACGCGCTGTGCGTGGCCGCCTGGCGAGAGGTAGCCCATCTCCACCCTAAGCGGCGGCACTCCCAGAGGCACCCGGGACGTGCCGCCACTTCGTTGCTCTGGTGCGCATCGTGCGCCGGGGGGACTGGGTCGGTGGTGACCTGGAGGCGGGCACAGATGGTGCTGGTGTCGGCCAGGCGTGGTGGTCCCCGGCGTCGGCGAGCCCCCGGTCGTGGTCTGGCTTGACCGTGACGGGGCGGCGCTGCTGAAGGGCACGTGCCGCGATGCTCGGCGGCCGGGCTTCCGGCTCCGCGGGAGGCCCCGCATTCGCGGGCTGGCCGAAACTTGCTCGGCCAGCCCTTCTCCGGCTGAGTTCGGTTCAGCGTGTCCGAACGAGAGAAATCCATGGCCCGGTTAGCAGGGCCGTGCAATACTCACCGAGGCTCCAGCCCACGCTGTCGGTCAGGCGGCCGTTGTACCAGCCGTCGACCACATTTCTGTTGTAATAGACGTCCGTGCCGCCACAGAACGGGTAATTGTAGAAGTGCGCATATGAGCTGGATTGCGCAGCGCTGCAGGAGTAGCCATTGTTCCAGTTGTTTCCCTCGAGCTGCCACCCGTCGTTGGACAGCCACCAGTAGTAGTACGAACCGGAATCGCCATCGACACATGTGCGATCCCACGTCCAGTTGACGGTGTTCTTGACCTCGTTCACCCAGATGCCGAACCGGTCGCTGGTGTGCGTGTCGACATATCCGGACGACGATGAAACGGCCAACGGCTGCAGGAGGGACCCGGAATGATGCGCGGCCGCGCTCGGTGAGGCGGGCAAAGTGCCGCCCCGCGTCAAACCGGACGTGTTGCGCGGGCTGCTGACCGCGGTGCTGGCCGTCCAGACCGCCATTCTCGCCTGGCATGAGGTGAGGTTGTATGACAGTGACTGCCGTTGCAGCGACCGCTGGCCCGGAGCGAGCGTGTCCCGCACGAGGAACGAGCAACTGCCCTGGCCGTTACGCCATCCCTGCACGACTTGGGTTTTGCTGCCGGCCGGGATTACCCCATGAGCCGCCGCTACCCAGCGGCCAGCGGCGGTCGTTCTTATTTCCGCCCTCGGCCGCTGGCCCGCATTCGCCACGCCGGCGCCGACCGTAATGAACAGTGTAGTTATCGTTATCATGATGGTTACCGCGGAGAGTCTTCGCTTATCGCTGCGAATCAAAAGACCAGGAATTTTACCGATCATTTTTCCTCTTCTCAATATCCGGTCGATGGCCAGGAGCCGGCCAGGCAGCACGAATCCGCCATCGATTAGTTACGCCGACGCGTCATGTGCACTATCACAAAAGGAAGGCCGGCCGTTGTGAGCGACCCTACTTCTGCTGGCCATCCGGTGCTATTGGTGTTTTCCCTAACCCGGCGCGCCGCGGCGGCGTCTCGCGTGGCTGCGGCCTCAGCGTTGTGGCCCCGTGGCGTGATCACGCCGGGTGGTCGTCGCGGGCGGCGCGGGTGACGATGCTGGCAATCGCCGCACGGGAGGGCACGGCGAGCTTGCCGAGGATGTGGGAGACGTGCGCTTCTACCGTCTTGTCGGTCACCGTCAGCGCGCGGGCAATCTGGCGGTTGCTGTGCCCCTCGGCGACCAGCAGCGCCACTTGCAACTCGCGGGGCGATAGCTTGGCGAGCGGTTCGTTCCCAGCGCCGGGACGCTGCCCATCCGGGACGGTCGCGGTGCTGGCGCTGGCGCGCTGCCGCCGGGCCCGGGTCTGTTCGTAGAGATGTGTGGCCCCGCTGGCCCGGAACCCTGCCTCGGCCTGACGCAGCTCCTCCGCTGCGTCGTCGTGCCTGCCCAGGGCGGCGAACGCATCGGCGGTGGCGAGTGCGGCGCGGGCGGCGTTCAGCTGCGCGCCGATCCCGGTAAAGCGCTCCCTGGCCACTTGGGCCCGGTCGAGTGCGGCCGCGGGGCGCGAGCGCAGGAGCACGAGGGACTCAGCCAGCAGTGCGTGGCCATCGCTTCCGGGTACCGCCAGTTCGGCCGCGGCGGACGTGGCGCGCGCCGCCCAGGCCGCGGCCCGGGTCGGCTGCCCTCGCCGGAGCTCCGCCTCGGCCAGCAGGCCGTAGATCCGCGCCTGCAGGACCGGGTTGAGCATCACCAGCCCGATGCCGCCGTAGCTTTCAGGAAACGACCGGGAATGAGCTTCGTGGTCGCCAGCGAGGACGCGGACGACCGCGAGCGTCCCGCGGGCCGCGGCGGCCAGCCAGTCCGTGAACGAGGAGGCCAGCTCGGCCGCGTTCGCGGCGGCCTGAATCGCGAGGCCGAAGTCGCCGGACCACAGGGCGACCTCGCTCCGTTTGGCCAGAGCCAGCATCCGGTCCTGGTCGTTCCCGGTCAGCAGCGCGGCATCCAGCGCGTCCCGCGCGCAGTCGGCTGCCCGGGCCAGCTGCCCGGTGCAGAGGTAAGCCTCCGCGAGCACCGTCAGCAGCGGGCTGAGGGTGTACTCCTGTCCCGTGGCGTGCGCGATGGCGACCGCCCGCTTCAGGTGATTGATCGCATCGGTGTAATGGTCGAGCCAGGTCTCGGCGAGCGAGAGCCCGATGAAGGTCTGCAGTGAGCCGGCGATCTCAATGTCGGTAAGCCCGTCGACCAGGCGCTCGGCCTCGGTGAGGAATTCTGTCATGGGCGCCAGGGCGCCCATTCCGCAATGCGCCAGTGCGAGCAGCATGGCCGCAGACGCCTGGAACACCTGATTGCCCTGACTGAGGGCGTAGGCACGAGCCTTTTCCGCGTGCTCCCGCTGAGCGCCGTGCTCCAGGTGCAGAAAGTTGTGGGTGGCGAGTTCCAGCAGCAGCATCGTGGCTTCTGGGCCGGCCCAGTCGGGTAGCTCGGCAAGTTCAGCCTGAAGCAGCGCGGCCGCCTCATGATGATGACCGAGCAAACGCTCGATCGCCGCGCTGAAGGCCACGCACTTGGTGCGCGCCCCGACGCCATGGGGCAGTAAGGAAAGCGCCTTCCCGAATTCCTCGCGGCTGCGCGAGAACTGGCCGCAGATGCCGAGCGTGTAACCGAGCGAGATGAGCAGATGCGTTCGGTATTCGGCCGGCGCGCTTTCCTCCAGGAGGTTCAGTGCCGCTTCGTACCAGTGGGCCGCGGTGGCGGGTGCATGCAGGTGAGCCTGGCTTGCGGCATCGGCAAGCAAGGTAATCGCCGCACGGTCGCCAATGCCTGCGGCCCGCTCGACGTGATACGCGCGCACGATCGCCGATGCTCCGCATCGCTCCAGGAATCCGGCGGCTCTGGCATGCGCGGCATTGATCCACCCCCCGCTGGCCGTCTCGTACACCGCCTGCCGGAGCAGCGGATGCCGGAAGCGCAGCCTGGCGTCCGGCCCGACGTGGAGGACGTCCCGGGCCTGGAGTTCGTCCAATGCGGAGAACGCCGTCCGTTCGGGCAGTTCAGCGATTGATACGGCCAGCGCGGGATCGAATACGTCCCCCGCGACCGCCGCCGCCCGGGCCATCAACTGGACGTCATCGGGCAGCAGCGCGAGTTCCGCCAGAAAGGCCGCCCGTACCGGATAGGGAATCTCCGTGGCGTGCACTTCGCCGGTGGTTCCCCCGGTCGCGGACGGCCTGAACCGCATATCACGCAGCGCTTCCAGATAGAAAGGATTGCCTTCGCTGATCCGGTGCAGCGCATCTCGCTCGGCCCGGCCGACGGCCGCCCCCAGTAGTTCGCCCGTTTCCTCCCTGGTTAGCGGGCCGAGTTCGATCCTGCTGACGTTGCCAAGCCGGGCCGCGTCACGCAGCGCCATCGCCAGGCGCGGCCACAGCTGCCGGGGGCGGTACGCGACGGCGATCAGCACCGGCCCGTCCGGGGGGCGGTGCAGCAGGTAGGCGAGCAGCTCGGCCGACGCCGCGTCAGCCCAGTGCATGTCGTCGAGCACCAGCAGCAGCCCGGCCGGGCCAGCGCATCGCTCAAGGAACTCGCGCAACCGGGGGTACAGCAGGTACCGCTTGGACTCACCGGGCACCGGCCCATCTCGTCCGCCGGACCACACCGACCAGGTCGGCGAGAGCAGCTCGGCGAGCCCGTCACCGTACCGCTCCAGCCACGCTAGATGCTCTGGTTCAAGGGTGGCGGCCTGCCGGCCGATCGCGTCGGCGAACACCGCGAAGGGGACCCCGCTCTCGCGCTCTCGCGCCCAGCTGCCGAACACCCGCAGGCCACGCCGCCCGGCCCGCGAGGTCACCTCGCCAAGCAGCCGTGTCTTACCGATACCAGGGTCGCCGACCAGCTCGACGGCTCGCGACTCGCCGCCGCCGACTTCCGTGAGTGCCTGTTCCAGGCGGGCCAATTCCGCTCGCCGCCCGACCAGCAAGCCAGCCTGCTCCCTGTCCGAGCTCATGGTCAAATGGTGGTGCACGCCGTTCCCCAGCGGCAAGGGAGCAAGGCGGCCGATTGCCGCTCTGCAGTGAAGGCGTCCCGCCCATGCCGGAGCCACCGCCGATCGTCCCCGGCCGCGCCTACTGGCTCGCGCGTCCGGCTGGTCCCGCTGGAAGTCGTGATCGAGCGTGAGGCGCTGGCCCACACATCTGAATGGTGGCGACGGCGATGAAGCCGGCGTTGCTGAGCCGGCCCGGCCGTGGATAACCGTGCTTCAGCCCAGGCAAATGATCTCGTATGGCTAGTAGCTGCC
This sequence comes from Streptosporangiaceae bacterium, assembly GCA_036803065.1. Lineage (GTDB taxonomy): Bacteria > Actinomycetota > Actinomycetes > Streptosporangiales > Streptosporangiaceae > JAWWPY01. Next base: position 2,020 of record DAIRVB010000243.1, on the reverse strand, counting down.
GTAGCAGGTCACGTTTGCCCGGCTGAGCAAGCTCGGGCGGGCAGCCTTCCTGCAGGCGCTGGATCGTCGAGACTGGGCCGGTGACGGATCGCCTGCGGGTGCGTGAGATCGATGATGGCGAGGGACGGCGCCTGGGGCGGATCGTGCGCCGGGGGACTGGGGTGGGTGATGACCCAGCGGCGGGCGCGGATGGTACTGCTGTCTACCCAAGGCATGGACGTGCCCGCGATCGCGAAGGTCGCCTGCGCCAAGTCGAAGCCGGCTGACCATGACCTGCCGTTTCCCGTCCTGAAGCTTGTCGAAGCTGGCGGAGTTCCTGGTCGCCGGGGTGGTCGACGACATCAGCCACGAGGGCCTGCGGTCCTGCTCCGCGAGGAGGGCGTCAGCGCCTGAAGACCTGGAAGGCCTCCAGGGACCGGAACTATGCCGCGAAGAAGGCCCGGGTGGAGCACCTGTCCGCGATCGCCGACAGCGAGGTGGTCCCGGAGGCGGGCGAACTCGAGATGATCTTCTGCGTCGACGAGTTCGGGCCGTTGAACCTGCAGCCCCGTCCGGGTCGGCACTGGGCCGCGATCAGCGGCAAGAGCGAGGAACCAGGACGCCAGCCACGGCCGCGGACCCGCGCGGCCGCAGGCAGATGGCGAGGGAGAGCCAAGCCGCCGGAACGGCTTACTGCGCGGCTGGTCAGGCGGCAAGCCTTTGAATGATCAGGATGATGCCGAGCCCGGCGTGGGCGGGAAGCCACTGACGCGGCGGCGGAACGCCGCTGCCTTGACATGTAGAGAGCGGTTTAATTCGGCACTCAGCCAGGATGGGTGGCGGCGGGTGCTGGTGGTCGGAGTGGATACGCACAAGGACGTGCCGGGCCGGGTCCCTGGCCGGCCGATCGTGCGCTGGACACGCAGGTGCGCGAGCAGCGGCAACATCATCGGCGCGTCACCGGCCTGGCCGGGGGTGAGCAGGATGGCCAGCGGGCGGCCCCGTCCGTCGACCGCGGCGTGGATCTTCGTGCTCAGCCCGCCGCGCGAGCGGCCGAGGGCGTGATCGCCCGGTTCGTCCCGGAAGCAGCGCGGACTCTTGTCATTCGACACCGCCCCCTGTGTGCTCGACGAGCACGGTGCGATCCTCCTGGGCACTGTGCTTGGCCGTAGCCGAATGCTGGTGCGCCCGCACGATCGAGGAGTCGACCGCCCGCGGGGCGCACATGTCGGTGACCAAACCGATCAGGAATCGAGAAGCGCCGGTCACCGAGCCGCAGCTAGAGTGACCGCCATGAACATCAACCAGGTTGATGTGACCCACGACTTCCGGAGGTGACCATGACCGGCTCTTCCACCCAGGGAACCGTGCTGCATCCCGGCCGATACACTACTAAAAGCAGGTGATAAATATGAAAACAATGACATGTAAACAAATGGGTGGACCATGTGATGCCCCATTCCATGGAAATAAGGCTGATGAGGTTATAAAAGCGCAAGATAACCATCTAAAAGAAGTGGTCGCAAAAGGCGATGAAACGCACAAAAGCGCCCTGAAGAGCATGCAGGATAGGTGGAAACATCCGGTATCAGGAATGGGGTGGTATAGAAAAACAAAGAAGGCTTTTGCTGCTCTTCCCGAAGACTGATCGGTCATCAAGGCGTCTTCGCACGGCTGCAGGCCAGCGGCGCCGACGTCGTCCAGGAGCCGACCGAGCAACCGTACGGGGTGCGCGAGACTGCGCCTTCCGCGATCCCGCGGGCAACCTGATCCGCAATCAACGAGCTGCGCTGAGCCATCCGGCGATCGCAGCCATAACCTGCACAGACGGCACCGTGAGGCGCTGAGACGAGATCTCTGATCCGTTTCGACTCGTCCCTCCGGTCAGCCATCAAGCACGGTTTCCGAATCATTCGATGGCATCCCCTGAACCGCGAGGCCGCCGCACTCACGTGGGCCGCCGGGTCGCGCGGGCGCCGATTTCGATGATCTTCATGACCGCTTTGAGCGCGACGGGGCCGTGGAAGCCTTCGCGCGGCTG
>DAIRVB010000242.1:0-6775 GCA_036803065.1 Streptosporangiaceae bacterium | reverse complement strand
CCTACGGCGGCCCGGTCGCCGGAGGCGCGATAGCGAGCACTGTGGCGCCCCCGAACGTCATCGGCCAGAAGTCATTCGACCTGTACGAGGCCACGACCAAGCCCGGCGGGGACGTGACCAAGGCCAAGGCCGCACTCAAGGCCTGCGGTCAGCCGAGCGGCTTCACCACCGGGATCGCCTACCGCAGCGACCGGCCCAAGGAAGTGCAGGCTGCCCAGTCGCTGCAGGCCGCGCTGGCCCAGGCCGGGATCAAGACCACGCTGCACGGCTACCCGGCCGGTACCTACTTCGCCGACTTCGCGGGCGTGCCTAACTACGTGCACAGCCACGACCTGGGCATCGACCTGGGCGGCTGGGCACCGGACTGGCCGGACGGATATGGCTTCTTCGACTTCATCACCGCCGGCAACACCATCAGCGCGGCCGGCAACACCAACATCGAGGAGCTCAACGACCCGGTAGTCAACAACCTCATCGCCAAGATGGCGGCCACCACCGACGCGACCACGCGAAACTCCTACACCGCCCAGATCGACATGCAGGTCATGAAGGATGCCGCGATCCTGCCGGAGGTGTACGCCAAGTCGCTGCTGTACCGCAGCCCGAGCCTGACCAATGTCTACGTCCAGCCGTACTACGGCATGTACAACTACGCCGCGCTCGGCCTGAAGTAGTCAGCAGCGAGAATAGAGAGCAGGTGAATGTGCTGGTGCCCGGCCGGGACCGCCCGGCCGGGCACCAGCACCGCATTCCGTGATCACATTCATCACCCGCCGCCTGGTCGCCGCGGTCTTCCTGCTGATCGTGGTCAGCGCGATCACGTTTGCGATCTTCTTTCTGATACCGCGCCTGGCCGGGCAGAATGCCTACCAGCTGGCCTCGGAGTACGTGGGCCATAACCCGACCCCGGCGGCGATCCACGCGGCCGAACAGCAACTCGGCCTGACCTCGCCGCTGTACCTCCAGTACGGCCGGTTCCTGCGGGGCATCGTGCTCGGCGCCCACTACAACAACGGCCGGAGCAGCACCTACTGCCCCCCGCCGTGCTTCGGCTACTCGTTCCGCAGTCAGCAGCCGGTGTGGCCGCAGATGATCAGCGACGCCCCGGTCACGCTGTCGATCTGCGTCGGCGCCGCCGTGCTCTGGCTGGTGGGCGGGGTGGCGATCGGGGTGCTCTCGGCCCTGCGCCGCGGCAGCTTCTTCGACCGTTTCTCCATGGGCGTCGCCTTGGCCGGAGTGTCGCTGCCAATCTTCTTCACCGGGCTGATCTCCCTGGAACTCTTCAGCTACAAGTGGAAAATCTTCCCGAACGTGACGTACGTGAGCATCACCCAGAATCCCCTGCTGTGGGCCCGTAACCTGGTGCTGCCCTGGATCGTCACCGCTTTTTTGTACGCTGCCCTGTACGCCCGGCTGACCCGGGCCGGGATGCTTGAGACGATGAGCGAGGATTACATCCGCACCGCCCGGGCCAAGGGCCTGCCCGAGCGGACGGTCATCGTCAAGCACGGCCTGCGCGCCGCCCTCACCCCGATAATCACGATCTTCGGCATGGACCTCGGGTTGCTGCTGGGCGGGGCGATTCTGACCGAAGTGACCTTCTCCATGCACGGTCTCGGCGAGTTCACGTTCCTGGCTATCCAGAACCAGGACCTGCCTGAGATCCTCGGTGTCACGATGCTGGCCGCGTTCTTCATCGTCATCGCCAACCTGGTCGTGGACGTGCTGTACGCCGTGGTCGACCCGAGGGTGAGGTACTGATGCCCGGCGCCGTGCTCGAGCTCCGGGACCTGCGGATTCACTTCCCGACCGATGACGGCCTGGTCAAGGCCGTGGACGGGCTCTCGTTCAGCCTCGAGAGGGGCCGCACCCTGGGCATCGTCGGAGAATCGGGCTCCGGCAAGAGCGTCACCAGCCTCGGCATCATGGGCCTGCACCAGGGCAGCAACGCACACGTCACCGGGCAGATCCTGCTGGATGGCGAGGACCTGGTCGCCGCACCGCCCACCCGGGTACGCGAGCTCAGGGGCAGCAAGATGGCGATGATCTTCCAGGACCCGCTGTCCGCGCTGCACCCGTACTACACGGTCGGGCAGCAGATCACCGAGGCGTACCTGGTCCACAACCAGGTGAGCAAGAAGGCCGCCATCCAGCACGCCATCGAGATGCTCAACCGGGTCGGGATCCCGCAGGCCGCCTCCCGGGTGAATGACTACCCGCACCAGTTCTCCGGCGGGATGCGCCAGCGGGTGATGATCGCCATGGCGCTGTCCTGTGATCCCGAACTGCTGATCGCCGACGAGCCCACGACGGCACTCGATGTCACGGTGCAAGCGCAGATCCTCGACCTCATCTCGGACCTGCAGCAGGAATACGGCTCCGCGGTCATCATCATCACGCACGATCTCGGGGTGGTAGCGGAGCTTTCCGACGACATTCTGGTGATGTACGCAGGCCGGTGCGCCGAGTACGGCAGCGCCGAAGAGATATTCGGCCGCCCCGGCCATCCGTACACCTGGGGCCTGCTCGGCTCCATGCCACGACTTGACGTCAAACGATCGGAACGGCTGCTGCCGATCCAAGGCACGCCGCCGAGCCTGATCAATGTCCCATCCGGCTGCCCGTTCCACCCACGGTGCGGCTATGCGGACCTCACCGGCGGCCTGGCGGCCACGGAGGTGCCACCGCTGCGCGAGGTCGATCCTGGCCACCTGGTGGCCTGCCACCTGACCGCGCAGCGGCAGCGCGAACTGTGGGCGCGGCGGGCCGTGGCCGAAACGCTGCCCGAGGAGACGCTGCCCGAGGAGACGCCGGCAGTGGAGACGCTAACGGGGGAAGAAACGTGAGCACGTCGCTGAGTGAAGCTCAGCCCGGCGGGGCCACCGCCGCCGGCAGCCTGCTGTCGGTGACCGGGCTCACCAAGCACTTCCCGATCACCCGCGGTATCGTGCTGCGGCGCCAGGTTGGTGCGGTCCGCGCGGTGGACGGTCTCGACTTCTCCGTGGCCCCCCGGGAGACCCTGGGCCTGGTGGGTGAGTCCGGCTGCGGCAAGACGACCACCGGCCGGCTGCTCATCCGGCTGCTCAAGCCGACCGCTGGTCGCATCATTTTCGACGGCCACGACATCACCAACTTGCGGCAGGGCCAGATGCGTCCGTTGCGGCGCGATATTCAGATGATCTTCCAGGATCCCTATTCGTCGCTGAATCCGCGGCATACGGTCGGCACCATCATCGGCGCGCCGTTCCGGCTCCAGAAGGTACGCACCGAGCGGGGAGTCAAGCGTTCCGTCCAGGACCTGCTCGAACTGGTCGGGCTGAGCCCGGAGCATTACAACCGGTACCCGCACGAGTTCTCCGGCGGCCAGCGGCAGCGCATTGGGATTGCCCGCACACTCGCCCTGCGGCCCAAGCTGATCGTCGCCGACGAGCCGGTATCGGCGCTGGACGTGTCCATCCAGGCGCAGGTGGTCAACCTGCTGGAGGACCTGCAGAGCGAGTTCGGGCTGACCTACGTGGTCATCGCGCACGACCTGTCGGTGGTGCGGCACATCAGTGACCGGGTCGCGGTCATGTACCTCGGCAAGATCGTTGAGCTGGCGGAGCGGGACCAGCTTTACGCGCTGCCCAGGCACCCGTACACGGTCGCGCTGCTCTCCGCGGTCCCGGTGCCGGAGCCGCTGCGCAGCAAGGGCGGGGTCAGGCAGCGCCGGGAGCGGATCCGGCTGGTCGGCGACGTGCCGAGCCCGATCAACCCGCCACCCGCGTGCCGGTTCCACACCCGATGCTGGAAGGCACAAGAGGTGTGCCGGACGCTGGAACCACCGCTGGTGGAACTCATTCCCGGGCATCAGGTCGCCTGCCACTTCCCGGAGAACACTCCCGCCAGCTGACTGCTCGGCGCACTGCCCGAGATGTGCGACGATGGGGAGAGCGAACGCTGCTGAGGGGAGGCGGCTATGTCGACATATAGCCAAATCGCTTGGTTCCCGCTGTGCGGGGGCCTGACCGTCATCGGGCTCGTCGCGAGCTGGTTCGCGTGGCGCCGGCGGGGCGCCGCCGCCGGGCTGCGCGGCGTGGCGTGGTCCCTGCTCCCGGTCGCCGCCTACCTAACCGGTGCGATCGAGATGCTGTGGAAGATGGGCACGGCGGTGAGCAGCTTCGCGGCGTCGTTCATCTTCTCGCCCAAGGTCTGGTCCGGCGTCATCGTGGCCGGCGCATCGGCCCTGCTTTTCGTTGTCTCCGGTGCGCTGCGCCGCCGCCGGGCCGGCAAGGCGTCGAAGGTCGCGCCGTCCGGCGCGGCTGGGCTGCCCGCGGCTAAGCCGGGCCAGTCGCTCACGCCGGCCAAGGGGAGTGCCGTCAAGGCCAGGGTCGGCAAGGGCGACGACGATGACGAGTTCGGCGACGTGGCGCAGATCCTGCGCCGCCACGGCATCAGCTGAGCATCGCCGTCAGGCGTTCTCCCGGACGAAGACCCGCCCGGCCAGCCAGAGGCAGACCACGGCCAGGCCGATGGACACCCCGATGCCCTCGACCATCAGGTTGTTGAAATAGTGGCCGGTGTACGCCTCGCGCATGGCGTTGATGATGTAGCCGAACGGGGTGGCCCGGGAGACGTCACGCAGCCAGCTCGGCCCCAGCGCCATCGGCAGCATGATCCCGGACAGCAGCATGAGCGGCACCACCACCATGTTGATCATAGGCGCCAGCACGTCCTCGCTCTTGGTGAGCAGGCCCACCGTGTACGAGATCGCCGACAGGCTCACCGCGACGACGGCGATGAAAGCCAGTCCGATCAGCACCCCGGCGACCGGTGCGCGCAGCCCGAACGCCACCCCCGCCAGCACCAGCACCACCGCCTGGACGAGCAGCGTGACGACATCGCGCAGCACCCGGCCGGACAGGATCGCGAGCCTGCTGACCGGGGTCACCCGGAGCCGCTCGATCACGCCGAAGCGCCAGTCCGAGATGATGCTGAAACCCACGAAGGACGCGCCGAACAGGCCAAGCTGGATCAGCAGGCCGGGGACGAAGAAGCCGTAAGCGTTGGCCGACGACGGCAGGCCGGGCACGCCCTGGCTGAACACCTTGCTCAGCAGCGGGCCGAAGAACGCGAGGTAGAGGACCGGCTGGATCAGGCCGATAATCACCCACGCCGGGTTGCGCAGCGACAGGCGCATCTGGCGGCGGAAGATCAGCAGCGTGTCACGGGCGAAGGACATGACAGGGCTCCCAGTGGTTATGGGTCAGTGCTTATGGGTCAGGAAGGACAGTGCTGGCGCGTTGGGCAGGAGTGTTCAGGTGCGGGCCGTGTCCGCAGGTCACAGCGGCGAGCCGGCCGCCGCGGGTTCCGGCGGCTGCGCAGCGGCGGCTCCGGCCGGTGAATCGTCGCGCAGTGAACGCCCGGTGACGGTGAGGAACACGTCATCCAGCGTCGGCCTGGCCAGTCCGGTGGTCGGCTCATCCAGGAATACCAGCCGGGGCGAATGCACCAGGCCGAGCGCGATGTCCAGGCGTCGGCGCTGGCCGCCGGAGAGGGTCTTGACCAGCCGGCCCTCCAGGCCCGCCAGCTCCAGCTGGCGCATCAGCGCCGCGCCGCGCTGCGCGGCCTGCGCCCGCGGCACCCGGTACAGCTGCGCCTGCAGGGCGATCTCCTCGCCGACGGTGGCGTTCGGGTCAGACCCGCCGCCGGTCGCCCCGATGGCCTGCGGTACGTAGCCGATCCTGCGCCGCACGCCGACCGGGTCGCCGAGCAGGTCCGCGCCGGCCACCGTCGCGCGGCCGGCGGTCGGCCGGAGCAACGTGGTGAGCATGCGGAGCGTCGTGGTCTTACCCGCGCCGTAGGCCTTCCCCGGCTGTAATGTGCCCTCATTACGTTTTCTCGCCAAGATTGAACCGGCCTGGATGATCCAGTGGGGTATGCGGGTCCTCTGTTGTTTGCGTGATGCCGGGTTACGGTCTCGTCTGGTGGCCGCCACTCGCTCCGCCCAGTCCGGGCCGACTGGTAGCGGTGACAGTCAGGCTCCACACCTGCAGAAGCCGCCGCAGACGCTCGTAGCCAGCCGACTCATGGGGCCGCATCCACGGCTTCGTGGTACTGGCGGAGGAACTCATCGCGTTCCCGCTCCGGAAGGTCCCGGAGGATCACCAGCGGGTCGCGGGGTCCTCAGCCGACCGTGCAGTCACATGTCAAGTCTAAGCCTAGACAAGCCACATAGCCCGTTTGCCATGCCGCCTGATCCGCATGGATCATAGTTGACATGCACGTCGAGGCGATCAACATTGGCTCCGGTAACGCGCTCGGCCCGGCCGCGTCTGTCACCGCGGTGGCGGGCAAAGGCATTGTGGGCGATCGCCACTTCGCCGATCACGGCGCGCGGCCGGGAACGCGCTGACCCTGATCGAAGCGGAAGTACTCGAAGACGTCGGCCTCACCGGCAAGCGCTTCCGGATCGGCGACGTCGAGTGCGTCGGCGTCGAGATCTGCGAGCCGTGCCTGCACCTGCAGCGCCTCACCGGGCCCGGCAGCATCAAGGATCTCATCCACCGCGACGGACTGAACGCGGACATCCTGTCCGACGGAACGATTTCCGTGGGCGACCGGTTGCTCCCTGATTTTTCGGCCGAACGGGCACACTGAACCCTTAAGCTGCCGGCGCGCCTCTCGCGGGTTCGTCAGTGCCTCGTGGCAGGATCTTCCGCAGGGTTGAAGCCAGGGAGGTCTCTGTTTCGTGGGCAAGGCGGGTCGGCAGCGGCGGCTGAAGCAGGAGAGGGAG
>DAIRVB010000241.1:0-6780 GCA_036803065.1 Streptosporangiaceae bacterium | reverse complement strand
CTTCAATCACGCGAAGTGATCGATCACATGGTCGTTAACCGGGCTAATGCGCGCCTCCCTGCCGACTCGGTGCGGCTGAGAACTGCTCAGACTGGGATGGTGGCCGCATGCAGATCACCTTTTCGGGGCGCAGCTCCGGCCGTCTCTACGGGATGACGGTGAAGGGTCGCATCATCTCGTTGTCTTCGTGCTCCACGATGTGGCAGTGGTGTACGTAGCGCTGCGGCCCGGCGACGCCCTTGGGCAGATCGAACTTGGCGCGGATGGTGGTGAAGTAGCCCGGGTTGGCTTTGACCGTGTCCTTGAAGCCGCGCTCGTCGGGTGTGGGTGGCTCCATCGGGCCGGTGGCGAACGGCTGTGGGCTTATTCCGCCGGGCACCCCCGTCGGGCTACCGTATTTGTTCTGGTATGCCTTGACGTTGAACGGGGTGCGGCCGACCACCTGGAAGGTGACCAGGTGCACGTGCATCGGGTGGGTGTCACTGGTCATGTTCACCCAGACCCAGTCCTCCACGGTGCCGGCTTTCGGGGTCTCGGTCACCGGTTCCTGCTCGTAGTCCATCCCGTTCAGGTTCAGGTGCCAGGTGGCCGTCTCTGGGGCTATCTCGTTGAGTGTGATGTACCGGGTCTTGCGCGGGTGGTGCAGGCTGGCCCGCTGGCCGGGCAGGCTGTCCGGGATGTGCCGGGGGCCGGGGTGGGTGACCGAGGTGCTCACACGGATCTGCATGACCGCTTCCAGCGGCGGGGCCGGCGTGGACACCGGCGCCACCGGCGTGCTGTTGCGCAGTTCCAGGGTGCAGCCGTCCAGGCCGCGGAAGTCGATCAGGACGTCGGCCCGCTCGGCCGGGGCGAGCACAAGCTGGCGGACCGGCACGGGCATGTCGAACAGGCCGCCCTCGGCGCCGATCTGCCACATCGGCAGCCCACGCAAATGCAGGCTCATGATCCGCGCGTTGCAGCCGTTCAGCACCCGGAACCGGTACATCCGCGGCTCGACATCCAGGTAGGGCCAGACCTTGCCGTTGACCAGCATGTGGTCACCGAAGTACTCGCCGATCCAGGTCACGCCCGGGATGTCGCTTACCGGGTAGCGGAACCTCCCGTCCCGATGGAACTGGCGGTCCTGGACGACCAGCGGGATCTCGTAGGCGCCGCCGGGCACCCCGATCGGGTTCGGCTCGGTGCCGGTGTCGTAGGCGTCCCGGATGAGGTAGCCGGCCGCCAGGCCGGCGAATACGTCCAGCCGGGTGGTGCCCATCCCGTGGTCGTGGAACCAGCGCAGCGAAGCCGGCATCTGCGGCAGCTCATTGCTGTAGTAGACGTGCTGGGTCTCGCCGGGGGCGTAGCCGGCACCGTTGTCCGTCGCGGGGTTGCCGTCGCTGGCCGCCGCAACGAAGCCGCCGTGCAGGTGGGTCATCGGCCGTACCTTCCGGCCGTTCCCGTGGGTCAGCCGGGGGTCCACCGGGATCCAGTCCGGATAAACGTCAGGCAGGTGGTTGGTGTAGCTCACGTGCAGCGGCGTGCCGCTGTGCGCGACAAGCACCATGCCGAACGAGCCGGCCTGGCCCGCCAGGCCGGAGCCATCGTCATATGCCCACACCGGGGTCGGCGGCAGGTCAGGGTGCAGCCGGCGGCGGATCTCCCGCTGGGAGAACGCGTACCGGTTGGTCCCGCTGGGCGTGGCGACCACGATACCGTTGCCGGGCACGGGCACCGGCTCGCGGAACTTCCTGAGCCCGTCGCCAGCCAGCCTCAGCTGGGCGCTCCGCAAGTTGGCCGCCAGGCCACGCTGTGCCGCGGGGATGGCCAGCACGGCGCCTGCCCCCACGCCGTATTGCAGGAATTGCCTGCGAGTCGTTCCTGCCATCGTCTTCTCCTACTCTGCGAACCGGGCCACCAGGACGGACAGTCACCATGAACCGCTGTGGCAGCCCCCGTCGGCTCCTGAACGTGGAGCCCCACTTCTGGGTTTCTTCTGCGTATCTTCAATGGCGCTTGTTTCATTTGATAGGCCGATATCCCATCCCGTTAAGGCCCAATAGTCCCGGCCTGCGCTGCCTTAAGTCCCATGCGGAAATTCCTGACGGTCGGTCCTGTGGCGGCGCGTGCCAGCGCAGCAACGCATCGCCGACGTCAACTGCACAGCTCTTGGAGGCTGCTCCGCACTTCATCCGGCAACATCGTCTGCCCGCGTTGCCGCAATCTCGCCGCGCAGATCGCCCAGTTCGGGCACGACGATAGCGACTGCCTTCAGGGATAGCTCGCAGCCCATTAGGCGGCTCGGGCGCCCGCGAGCCGCGGGCGCGGATCAGTTCGAAGACGGCCAGCCAGTCGGCCGACTCCGACCCGCCCAGCACGCAGTCGGGGGGAGCACTCCGTCGCCGTTGTCGAACATCGCCAGCAGATCCGCCGCGACTACTGCGGAGGGCGCGGGATCGGGATAGGTGACGCGGGCCGCCCCGCGCCCCGGCCAGGCGACCGCGGTGAGACCGGAGTGATCGGGTGCCGGGGTGCCTGAACCGGTGCTTCTGACGCCCGCCTGGCCTGAGTGTCACAAGCCGATGGAATGCTGGCTCATGTCGGAAGCGCATGCGAGGAGGACACGCGATGCTAAGCACCAATTTCGTGGACGGGGCGCCGGTCTGGGTGGACCTGGGCGTGCCCGACGTGGCCAGGGCAGCCGAGTTCTACGGCTCGGTCTTCGGCTGGAAGTTCGAGTCGGCCGGGCCGGAAGCGGGCGGCTATGGGATGTTCACGCAAGACGGCAAGGCGGTGGCCGCGGCGGGTCCGCTCACCGAGCAGGGCGCGGCCCCGTCCTGGACGCTGTACTTCAGGACCTCCGACGCCGACCCGACTGCCGGGGCGGTCAGGAAGGCGGGCGGCACGGTGCGGGCCGAGCCGGCGGACGTGATGTCCGAGGGCCGGTTCGCGCAGTTCACCGACCCGGCGGGGGCGATGTTCGCGGTCTGGCAGCCGGGGAACACCAAGGGCCTCGGCGCCGTGAACGACCCTGGCACGCTGTGCTGGACCGAGCTGGCGACGCCGGACGTGGCCCGCGCCAAGTCGTTCTACTCGGACGTGCTCGGCTGGGAGACCGACGACCAGCCGATGGGCGAGTTCACCTACACCGTGATCAGGCCGGCCGGCGGCGGTGAGAACAGCGGCCAGGGTGGCATCATGCCGCTCAGCCCGGAGATGGCAGCGGCCGGCGCCACCACCCGGTGGCAGCCGTACTTCGAGGTCGCCGACTGCGACGTTGCGGCAGCCGCGGTGACGGCGAACGGGGGGACCGTGGTCGTCCCGGCCAGCGACATTCCCGGCGTGGGCAGGTTCGCGATAGCGCTCGACCCCGACGGGGCACAGTTCGCCGTGATCGCCAGCGTCCCAGCCTGAGAACGCCTGCCCCACTGATCGGTCACGCTGGCCGGCAGCCGTCGCCCACTGATGTGCTGCCGGCCAGCTGACGATCCAGGTTGCCGGGTCAGGCCGTGCCGCGCGATCAGGCCCCCGGCTGACCGAGCTGCACGGCATACCCCTCGGCGAGCCCCGAAAGCAAGCGGCAAACGCGGAACTGTCCGCAGCGCCGCGGACGCATACAGGCCAGTTCGGCTCGGACTGCGGACGGCTTATGCTGCCTGCCAGCGACGCCCAGAACGGCGGCTACTTGCGTGGGCGGGGGCGGCACAATAGCTCCCCGGATTATCTATAGACAGTGCATAAAGGAGTATCCGGCAGGAGCCGACTGGAGGCTTCAGCTCGCGAATTACTACGTGGCCGGCCAGTGGTGGCCGAGGTAAGGCTCTGGGTGATCCTTTGCCCAGCGGTCGAGGATCGTCGCCAGGGCAGCGGCCTGCCCACCTCCGGCAGGCAGATTCTTCTTCAGCACGAATGCCAGGACGACGTCGCGCTCGGCCGCGAAGTCCGCAACGTTCTCGGTGACGACCGCCCGGCCTTCGGCCCGGGCGGTCGCCGCCACATGCGCATCCGCGGCACCACGAAGACCGATCTCGGCGACGTGGACTGCGTCATGACTGTATGTCTCGCGCAGCATCACCGCGGTGCCTGTGGGGAACATCTCGTCGAGCAGGAAGGCAGTCACGCCAGCAGCGCCTGCCGCTGCTGGGACAGGCCGCGGCTTCGCTCTGCCGCGGCCTGGTTCCGCTCGATTCGCTCCCGGATCTCGGCGGAGTGCTCGGCGGCGTAGTCAAGGGCGATCCTGATCAGCCGGGGATGCAGATCGGACTCTGCACTCAGCAGGCTGATCCGCTGTTCCTCACTGCCGTCGAGTTCTTGAAGGCGTGCGACTAGTTCCCAGACGTCGGGGCCCGCGGCTAGGGCCGCGCGCCGGTCATGTGCTGGGCCCCGGAAGATGGTCCCCGGGTAGTCGAGCTGATCAATGCCTTCCACAATGAGCAGGTCAAGCAGAGCTGTAGCGGTCATGCCCTCGCGGGCGGCGCGTGTAGCGAGCCGGGTCCTGGCGGAGTCGCTGATGCGAAACGATGTGCTGGTAGCCATGATCATCTCCTTTCATCTCATCAGTGTACCCCGATGTAGTTCAGTTGCGGTACAACTCTTGGCTTGGTGATCGTCAGCGGCCCTCAGGGCCCGCGAATGCTCTGTAACCGAGCGGCGGATCCATGGGTGAGGGGCAAGGCCTTTTCTGGCTCTGTGCGTGTCAGCGAATCTCGAAACGGGTGGATTCTGTGGCTGGAGGAAGAACCGTTCTGAAATGGCCGTCCCCTGTCCTCGCATCAGAATGGAGGGCCGGTCCCGGTGCGCCTCGGTACGCTTGCCCGGTGGCTGGGTTGAGCAAAGCAGAGCTTGCAGCGATGGCCGAGGAAGCTACGGTCGACGCTTACGGCGACGACGAGCAGGCAATGGGCTTCCACGCGATGATCGTGGACAGCCTCAAGATCCCGTTCGTGACCAGTGTCTTGGGCGTCGAGGTCACCGTGGAGAACATCGGCCTTGCCGAGGACAACAGCATCCTGGCCATGTGCGCCCGTGGCGGCATCCGGCAGGCGGTCCGGCTGCTGGATCTTCCGCTGCCAGACCCGCCGCCTGTTGGCGCGCAGTGGATCGATGCCTATCGGCACTGGCTGGGCTGAGCAGCATGGGGAAGATCCCGAAGTCCCTTCCGCCCCAGGCGCAGGCCTGGACTGAGGCGCGCCAGCGGTACCACCTCTCGTACGCGCAGGTGCAGATGGCCCGCGAAATCGGCCTGAACCCGCGCAAGCTCGGCAAGATCGCGAACCACCGGCAGGAACCGTGGAAAGCGCCATTGCCGCAGTTCATCGAGGATCTCTACCTCAAGAGGTTCGGCCGGGAAAGGCCCCAGGCTGTCACGTCGGCCGAGGGATGGGCGCGGCCGACCGCGGCAAGGAAGGCGACGCGCAATGCTGCAGCTGCGGACGGCTGCGGTGAGCAGCGAGCGCCATAGCTGCCATGATCGATCCTGATGAACTGAAGGTGCCGAAAGCGCTCCGGCCAGTGGTTGAAGAAATCAGTGCTATCACCGACTCGGTGTGCCTGGCCGTTCTTGATGAGGAGTATGCCGATTTGGCCCGGCGTGCGGTGGCGAAGCTGGCTCGTAAGCGGCCGTCGCCGCTTCTGCGCGGCCGCCGGGCCGGCTGGGCGGCTGGGGTGGTGTATGCGCTGGGTCAGGCCAACTTCCTGTTCGATCCTGCGATTGGGCCAACGGTGACAGCTGACCAGCTCAGCGAGGCGTTCGGCCTAGCCAAGTCCACAATGGGCAGCAAGGCCAGGCAGGTCCGCGACCTGCTGCGAATCAGCCCCTTCTCGCCGGAGTTCGAACGGGCTGATGTGGCCGCCGCGAACCCGCTGAAGTGGATCATCGAGGTGGATGGGCTGGCCGTGGACGTCAGGCATGTCCCGCTGGATATTCAGGTAGCGGCGTTCGAGCGTGGTTTCATCCCCTACGTGCCTGCGCTGGGCCCAGACGGCACGGCGGCCTTGCCGGAGTCATGGCTGATGCAGGCGGCAAGTATCGCTCCGCCGTCAGAGCCAGGGGGCCTGCTGGAGCGCTGCAGCGAGCTGAAGCGCCAGCTGGTTGAGTTCGCTTGTTCACCGCGCTTTTCCGAGCAGCTCGGCCAGACGCTTAAGGAGCACGCCACCGGCCCGGTCGCCAGCGAGGCCGACGTCACCAATCTGGTAGACCATTTCATTCTGCAGCACCCGCTGGCTGACGGCCGCACCGTGGCGGAGGTCTTCGCTGCGGAGCGTCCCGATCTCACCGATGACGACCGCCAGGTGCTGCAAAGCTGGCGCGAGGTGGTGACCGGCGTCCTTGAAATCCGTGAGCAGGCCGGGGACTCGATCACAGCCACCAGCCTCGCTGATGACCGGACCTACCGCATCCGCGCCAACGCCGGGCCTGCGGCCCTGGCGCCGATGCGGCCGGGCTGCTTCATGACCGCACGTATCGTCCCGGCCGGCGATGACTGGATGCTCAGCGGGGCCCAGCAGCTGTACGCCGCCTCGGAGCGGTCCGCGATGCTCCAGCTGGCCGCCGAACTGGCCACTGGGCATCCACGCGCCAGGACCTCGACGAAATGAGGATGAGCAACCGCCGGTATCCCGGGGCTAAATCCCACCTCAGGAAGCCGGAAGCAGCCGGACACGGCTGGACCGGATCAGTGCTCCGTGGCTGAGGAGTGGTTGAGCGGCAGCCTTGCCGCGTCTTAATCCACCGTCAGCGCAGTTCAGGGAGCACTTGCGATCATGCCGGCCAACGCCCTGTAAAACCGTCGGCTTAGCCTA